>CAMYJG010000031.1:46580-59473 GCA_947258695.1 uncultured Ectothiorhodospiraceae bacterium
TCGACCCTAAATTTATTCGCTTCACCGATTTACATGACTGGGTCTGTGAATTAGAGGATTTTGATGATGATCCCAAGCATTCTGGTGAGAAAATTCTGGAAGCTATTCAGGCCGCCTGGATCGATGAAAAAGACTAAAATCTGCTGATACACTCCAGTCCTTTCTCCAGGTGATAAAATAAGGGTTTTCCAACGTAATTAGCTTGAATATCCCCAAATTTTAGCTGAGTTTTGATTGCCTGAAACAGCACCAGACGATAAAATTACCTTCTCAAAGTTTGAGACCTAAACCCGCGAATTTTCGCGGGTTTATGCTATTTTGTAACCCTAAAATATAGTCCTAATTCTGGACCGGAGTAACTACATGTCCCAAGAACGTACCATTTCAATTATTAAACCTGACGCAGTAGCAAAAAATGTGATTGGTGAAATTTATAGCCGTTTTGAAAAAGCAGGTTTGAAAATTGTCGCAGCGAAAATGATGCAACTGAGCGAAGAAAAAGCCGGTGAATTCTATGCGGTACACAAAGAACGTCCATTTTACGGTGAGCTTGTTGCTTTTATGACTTCTGGCCCAGTGATGGTTCAGGTTTTAGAAGGCGAAGATGCGATCAATAAAAATCGTGAAGTAATGGGCGCGACTAATCCTAAGGAAGCTGCAGCCGGAACAATTCGTGCTGATTTTGCTGAGTCGATCGATGAGAATGCGGTGCATGGCTCAGATGGCCCTGATACAGCAAAAGCTGAAATTGCATTTTTCTTCTCTGAAGATGAACTGTGCCCACGTTTGCGATAATTTGAGATATTGACGAACTAGTCATGGAAATTAAATTGCACATGCATGAAAAGGTCAACTTGCTGAATTTTGATCGGCAGGGGTTGGAAACCTATTTTTCTGAGCTTGGTGAAAAGCCTTTTCGTGCTGCGCAATTACTAAAATGGATTTATCAGTTTGGTGTTGATGATTTTGACGCCATGAGTAACTTCAGTAAGTCACTGCGTGAAAAACTCAAAGACATCGCTGAAATAAAATTACCGGAAATTGTTACTGAACAGCATTCCGATGATGGAACGATTAAGTGGCTTCTGCGCCTCGACAGTGGCAACAGTATTGAAACCGTTTTTATCCCGGAAAATGATCGCGGAACCCTGTGCATATCATCCCAGGTTGGTTGTGCGTTAGAGTGCAGCTTTTGTTCAACCGCACAACAAGGGTTTAACAGAAACTTAACGTCTGCAGAAATTATTGCACAGGTTGTTATTGCTAACCGTGCGCTTAAATGTATCCCTCGAAATGAACGGGTTATATCTAATATTGTTTTCATGGGCATGGGTGAACCATTGCTTAATTTTGATAACGTAGTAACCGCGATTAACATCATGCTTGAAGATAACGCTTATGGCTTATCTAAACGTCGGGTAACACTCAGTACATCAGGCGTTATTCCCGCTTTAGATCGGTTAAAAGAAGTGAGTGATGTTAGCCTGGCGTTATCTTTACATGCACCTAATGATGAGCTGCGCAATGAGTTGGTTCCTATAAACCGTAAGTATCCTATAAAAGAATTACTCGAAGCATGTAAGCGTTATGTGTCGGGTGAGACAAAACGTAAGGTCACGGTTGAGTATGTATTACTGGATGGTGTAAATGATAAACCTGAACACGCACGTCAACTGGTGAAGTTGTTAAAAGGGTTTCCCTGTAAGATAAACCTTATCCCGTTTAATCCTTTCCCAAATAGTGAGTATGCAACTTCATCAGATAGTGCTATTGAACGTTTTCGAAATATTATTGTTAAGGGCGGCTTGCTAACCACAACACGTAAAACCCGCGGTGAAGATATCGATGCCGCGTGTGGTCAGTTAGCTGGCAAAGTATTAGATAAAACCAAGCGTAGTGCCCGTCGGCAGGAAAAAGAAGCAACTTCACCAGATCTAACTTCATCAGGGAGAGCAGTATGAGAACTATGTTGCACATTATCGGACTCGTGTTTGTGTTGGCTGTTTCAGGGTGCGCCTCTAAAACAGAGCGGGTTGGTGTCGATAGTGAAAAAGCTTCTGCTGCTAACACTGAACTGGGTGTCGCATACTTAGCGCGAGGAAGCTATAAGGTTGCCATGGTTAAGCTAAAAAGAGCCATTGAATATGATGATGATAATGCTGATGCTCATCACTATATTGCAGAGCTTTATCGCCGTTTAGAACAAAATGACCTGGCTGATGTACACTTTAAAAAATCAATTGATCTGAATGATGAGAATTCGGCAGTAAAAAATAATTACGGCATTTTTCTTTGTGGTATTGGAAGTTATAAACAAGGTTTAACTTTGTTTAACCAGGTGCTTGCTGATCCTCTTTATAGTGACAAAGGACAGGCTTATGAAAATATGGGCTTATGTGCTGAAAAACAGGGTAATATTCATACCGCTGAAAAGCATTATTCAACTGCCTTAAAGTTCAATAAAAATTTACCTGCAGCTTTACTCGGTATGGCACAAATTGCTTTTGATAAAGGGAATATCATTTCTGCAGCCACTTATTTAAGCCGGCATAAAAAAGTGTCTCGTCCTACAGCGCAAAGCTTATGGCTGGAGCTACTGATTGCACGAAAGAAAGGGCTTAAAGGAAAGGTCGGAACTCTGGCATTAAAACTTAAACAGTTTTTCCCTGATTCACGAGAAGTGGCTTTGCTGGAAAAATTAAAGTTACGCTAATATAAATTATAATAATAAAGATAACGATTGAGTATAAAAAGTAATTACTGTGGCTAAGACGATTCAAGCAATTAGAGGTATGAATGATATTTTGCCGGAACAAACTCCGTACTGGCAGTATGTCGAAGAGACCTTTAGACAATTAATGCAAGCTTATGGATATAACGAAATAAGAATGCCAATTGTTGAAAATACCGCGTTATTCAAACGCTCGATTGGTGAAGTAACGGATATCGTTGAGAAAGAAATGTATACCTTTGATGACCGTAATGGTGATAGTTTAACCTTACGTCCAGAAGGTACCGCCTGTTGTGTACGAGCCGCAATGCAACATGGTTTATTACATAACCAGGTTCAACGCTTATGGTATAGCGGCCCGATGTTTCGTCATGAGCGGCCGCAGAAAGGGCGTTATCGCCAGTTCCATCAATTTGGTGTTGAAGCTTTTGGTCTAGCTGGGCCTGACATCGATGCTGAACTGATATTAATGTCGAACCGCTTGTGGCAAAAGCTCGGTATGAGTGATGAAGTTACGCTTGAAATAAACTCACTGGGTTCATCAGCAGCACGCCAACAATATAAAGATGTTCTGGTGAAATATTTTGAAGCACACCAATCTGAACTTGATGAAGACAGTCAACGTCGCTTGCACACTAATCCACTACGTATTTTAGACAGCAAGAATCCGGCAATGCAGTTGTTAAATGAAAATGCTCCAAAGCTAATAGATCACCTTGATGATGAATCTAAACAAGATTTTGAGGTGCTCTGCAGTATGCTGGATGCTGCTGGTGTTAGTTATAAAATTAATCCCCGCCTGGTGCGTGGGCTGGATTATTACAGTAAAACCGTCTTTGAATGGGTTACTGATAAACTGGGCGCTCAGGGCACGGTATGTGCCGGTGGGCGTTTTGATGGACTGGTCGAACAGTTAGGTGGTAAAGCAACCCCGGCAATTGGTTTTGCTCTTGGCCTGGAACGTCTGATTGAGTTACTGGAAATGCCAGAAGAGGTGCAGCGTCAGAATAGCCTGGATGTTTACCTTGTTCTGGCGGGTGAGCAGGCTTTAGTGAAAGGTATACCCTTAGCCGAACAATGGCGAAATCAGCTTCCGCAGTTAAAGCTGCAGGTGAATTGCGGTGGTGGCAGCATAAAAAGTCAGATGAAAAAAGCAGATAAAAGTGGCGCAGCGATAGCTTTTATTCTGGGTGATGATGAAATTGAAAAAAATGTATTGGCGGTAAAGTTTTTACGCGAAAAGAAAGAACAGGACTTAATAGAACTCAACAATGTAGCTGAGTATCTAAGAGAATATAGTTAGATTATTTTGGAGTAAGGAAGTGGATATTTATAAGACTGAAGAAGAACAGGTTGCAGCGATAAAGCAGTGGTGGAAGGAAAATGCCGTGTCATTAATTGCTGGTATTGTGATTGGTATTGCGGTTTTAGGTGGCTACCGATATTGGGATACAAATAAACAAGAACAGGCTCAACAGGCCTCTGTTATTTACAGCGAAATTTTATCGTCAACAAATGATAAAGCTGAGAAGACCAAAATATTGCAAGCAGATTTTTCCGGCACGCCATACGCAGCTTTAGCCACATTGTTATTAGCGAAAGATAATGTAAATGCAAATGAGCTGGATAAAGCCGTTTTACAATTACAATGGGTTATTAATAATAATCATGACGAGGGTGTTGAACACATTGCTAAGCAACGCCTGGCAAGGTTATACCTGGCACAAAACAAAATTGAGCTTGCTGAAGCCTTAATAAAAGGAGTTAAAGCAGAAGCTTATTCTGCTGCATATAACGAAATTCAAGGTGATATTAGTTTAGCTAAAAATTTACCGGTGCAGGCAAGAGAGTTATATCGACTTGCGTTATCTGCTTTGCCACAAGGCGATCAACGTTACGCGATTATTAAAATGAAGCTGGATGATTTATCACAAGCTAATAAGGCCAAATAAAAGTGAAGTTTTTTTCTATAATAGTCGTCTTTTTAGTTTTATCTGCTTGTGGTAGTTCACCATCATCAGTTTTACCACCTGTTGAACTAACACCATTAACTAATAAAATAAATATATCCAGGCAGTGGGCATTCACTGCGGGAGAAGGCGTTAGTGATTTTTACTTAAAATTAAAACCTGTATTTAAAAACAATACAGGATATGTTGTTGATTACAATGGATTACTGCAAGCTTTTACCGTAACCAGTGGCAAGGTGATTTGGGAGAAAAACCTTAATATACCTGTCTCTGGCGGATTAACATTAGCTGACCAAACATTGTTTTTCGGCACAAGCAAAGGTGAATTGATAGCATTTGATATCAACAAGGCTGAAGTACTCTGGCGTACACAGCTCAGTAGTGAAATTTTATCCCGCCCGACTATCTCAAAGAATATTGTTGTCACCAAAACGATTGATGGCCGTGTCTATGGTTTAAATATTGATAACGGAACTAAAAAATGGGTATACGATCGTACCGTGCCACGTTTGACTTTACGCGGTAGTAGTTCACCAGTTATTAGCAATGATGTTGTTATTAGTGCCTCCGATAGCGGTAAGCTTTCTGCGTTAACCTTAAGTAATGGTAAATTATTATGGGAAACCACGATCGCTGTGGCTAAAGGCCGAAACCAGTTAGAACGTGTTATTGATATGGATATTGATCCTGTCATTGTCGAAGATGTTATTTATGTCGCGGGATACCAGGGTCGTGTTGCCGCGGTAAAAATGGGTTCTGGTCAGTTAATCTGGAGTCGTGACTTTTCCACCTACTCGGGACTATACGTTGATGCATACCGGGTATATATTTCGGATGCAATGGGCCAGTTATGGGCATTAAATCGTTATAACGGCTCTACTTTGTGGCGTCAGGATAAATTACTCCGTCGTAAACTCACCGCTCCAGAAGTTCAGGATAGTTATGTAGTTGTTGGCGATTATGATGGCTATCTGCATTGGTTGAACCGTGAAGATGGCCAACTCATTGCGCGAAAACAAGTTGATGATCGTAATTTAAATGATGAAGAGATAGATAAAGAGACGGCTTTATATTTTAGTAGGTGGAATAATATTCTCATCAGACCAATACTGGTAAACAACCTGTTAGTCTCAATGGATCGACTTGGCCACATGGTAGCTTTCCAGGTCGAGAAAAATTAGTAAACCATGAAACCTGTTATTGCATTAGTTGGCCGACCTAACGTAGGTAAATCCACCTTATTTAATCGATTGACCCGAACTCGTGATGCACTGGTTGTTGATCAGCCTGGTATGACTCGTGACAGGAAATACGGTGATGGCAAACTGGGTGATATTCCGTATATTGTTATTGATACCGGTGGCTTAAGTGGTGAAGTTGAGGGTATCGATGGATTAATGGCTAACCAGTCCTGGTTAGCAGTCGAAGAAGCAAATATTATTTTATTCCTGGTGGATGCCCATGATGGCTTAACACCAATGGATGAAGAAATTGCAAAACGCCTTCGTAATACCGGTAAAAAAGTGATCCTGGTCGTCAACAAAATTGATGGCCTTCATGCCGAAGTGATTACGGCCGAGTTTTATGCGCTTGGTTTAGGTGAACCCAAAGCAATAGCGGCTTCACAAGGTCGCGGTGTTACTTCTCTGATTGAGTCAGCCTTAACCGATCTTCCACCGACTGAAGATGATGATGATGTTGCAGCTGGCATTAAGATTGCGATCGTTGGTCGTCCAAATGTTGGTAAATCAACTTTAGTTAACCGTATACTGGGAGAAGATCGGGTAGTGGCTTATGATATGCCAGGTACTACGCGGGACAGTATTTATCTGCCATTTGAACGTGATGGTCAACAATACACGATTATTGATACAGCAGGTGTCAGGCGTCGAGGTAAAGTAAAAGAGGTTGCTGAAAAGTACAGTGTCATTAAAGCATTACAGGCAATCCAGGATGCTAATGTCGTTATCATGGTATTGGATGCGCAGGATACGATTAGTGAACAAGATGTTACTTTACTTGGTTATATTATGGATGCCGGCCGTGCCCTGGTTATTTCGATCAATAAGTGGGATGGCCTTGATGAAGAGCAAAAAGACAAAATTAAAACCGAACTTGATTATAAATTACCGTTTTTAAGTTTTGCCCGAAAAAAATACATTTCTGCTTTGCACGGAACGGGTGTAGGTGATTTATTTGGCTATGTGCAAACAGCCTATAAATCTGCCATGGCCGAGTTCTCTACACCAAAGTTAACCAAGTTACTGGAGTACCTGGTGCAGCAACATCAACCACCCATCGTCCATGGACATCGGATCAAGCTTCGTTATGCGCACCAGGGTGGCAAAAATCCACCGATTATCGTTATTCATGGAAACAAAACGGAAGATGTTCCCGCGAGCTACAAACGCTATTTATTTAATGCGTTTCTTAAACGATTAAATCTACATGGTACGCCGATTCGTATTGAATTTAGAACCGGTGATAATCCATATAAAGATAAAAAGAACAAAAATAACCTTACAAGGCGTCAGCAAGCTAAGCGCAGGCGTATGATGAAGCACGTAAAATAATTGTTAGCCACAAAGTGCACCAAGTAAACAAAGAAAAACAGTACATAAAAAAACACGGAGTACACGGGGTTTATTAATCAACATTTATTGGGCAAGAATGCCGTTGTTTTACCGCTCAAATAATACGCAAATAAGCCCAGCCATTCTTTAATGCCAGTTTTCAACATTTTTAAATTTCCTGACAAATTAAAACCTATCCTGAAAAGATTTCCTTTTTTTGTTTGATGGTCAACCGGGTAGGGAATAACCGGCCAATTAGTTTTACAAAAAATACCTACAGAGCGGGGCATATGCCAGCTTGTGGTAATTAATATCCAGTTTTTATTTATTTCAGGTTGAATTAATTTTTTACTGTAAATCACATTTTCGTAGGTATTGCGAGACTCACGTTCAAATACGATTCGGTTAATATCAAACTGCTGTTGGACGAATAAATCTTTAGCGACATCAGCAGCTTTATATTCTTGCTTGAGCAAACTTCCCGTACCACCGCTAAAGACGAGTTTTGCATTGGGGTATTGCCGGGCCAGGGAAAGAAAGGCAAAGTCACGTTCAGCGGCACCACCGAGTTCTACTTGTTTCCACCGATAAGATAATTCAGCTGCTTCTGCACCACTTAAAACAATAATGCCATCGACTTTATCGGGTAGCTGAGGATTTGTTTCAAAGCGGGATTCTAATGGATAAAGTAGCCATTCTCCGACTGGAAAAAAAGCAATAATAACTAATATAGAACTGATTATTGATAATAATACTTTTGCGACTTTAATTTTTCCAAGATATAAAAATAGAAGTGTACTAAGAATTAATATAAATAATAAACTGTCTGGTGAAACAAGTAACCAGGCAAGTTTAGATACTAAGAAAAAAAGGCTATCCATTTAATTATAAGCTTATTTTATTTTTACTAAGGAATTTTTCCAGTCAGGGTTTTTATTTGACTGTGCCAGCTTTATTCGTTGTCCAACTTCATTTTCATACCAGCCGTTACTGAATTCGAGTGGCTCAACACTGTAACCCCACCATGCACCATCGGCATCCTGGGCTTTCCATTTTACCCAGTCAGGTAATGATTGCTCTGTCTGAGTCTTTTTATTTTTTTGTGTCATTAAGGTTTAAAAATAACTTTGGATCAACTTTAGTGTTATTTAAACTGACAACCCAGTGTAAGTGGGGACCGCTAACACGGCCAGTCATACCAACAGTACCAATTTTTTGTCCTTGTTCAAGTTGTTGACCTGCTTTGACATCGGTCTTGTTTAAGTGACAATACATGGTTATTAAGCCCTGACCATGGTCAATAAACACGGTGTTACCAGTAAAAAAATACGAACCGGTTCGAATGACGGTTCCTTTTGCCGGAGAAGTAATGCTGGTTCCCTGTGGTGCCGCGATATCCAGGCCAGTATGGCGGCGTATGCGTTTTTGATTATTATAGATACGTTTTAAGCCAAATATGCTGCTAAAGCGTCCTTTAACTGGAGAAGTAAAATCGGTTTGTACGTTATTATTGTCGCTCCATTTTTTTAGTGCAGCAACAATCAGAGGTTTTTCTTTATAATGGCGATCGATATCTTTTTTGGTTGGCGACACCATGCGTTTATTTTTAATCGTAATATGTCGTGTTTCATAGTCTTTGTCTGCTACAGCAAACGTTCTAATACTTTTCGTGCCGTTATTTTTTACAATAGTTACTTTATGGTTGCCGGGTTTTATCTTTAAAGGCAAGCCAACCAGAGCTTGCCAGGCGTTATTCTCATCTCTTTTTATGAGTACACGTTTTTTTTGAAAATAAACTTTTGTTGAAGGTTTGAACTCTGAACCCAAATCTATGGTGGCAATACCACCAGGCACAGGGTTAATAGTTGGGTAAGCCGCAGCAATAAGATGACTACTAGTGAAAGTGAATAGGGTAGCGATAAATAGTTTTTTAATCATTCTGTATATCTGTAATAGTTGAGAAGAAGTGGCCCTGGCTCAGCTCGGTCTTAATTTGCTGGCCACGTTTAAGTTTTTTTGTTTCTGAAACAATGTTGTTTTCTTTATTTTTAACGATAGCATAGCCACGTTTTAAAGTGTGTAATGGGCTCAATGCATCTAATGTATGTACAAGGTGTTGTAACTTTTGTTGTTTATCTGTTAATAGCCGGGTTGTTATACGTTGAAATCGGCTATTAATATTTTTATATTGTAATTGCAGTTTTTGCAATCGTTGTGATGGCTCATGTCGCTGTATTTTTGCACTTAATAATTCGGTTCTTGCCCGTGAACTATCCAAACTTTTATTGATCGAATTAATATTGCGTTGATTTAAATCGAACAGTTTATTTTTAACGAGTTGTAAGCGTTCTTTAGGGTGTCGTACTCGCTTGTAGAGCCAGTCGACTTTTTGCTGTTTTTGTTGCAAGTCTTGCTGCATTAAATAATACAACCGCGACTTTATTGAAGAGAGTTTTTGTATTTGTTGATACCGATCTGGACTAATTAGTTCGGCAGCTGCAGTCGGTGTGGCTGCACGTTGATCGGCTACAAAATCAGCAATGGTAAAATCCACTTCGTGGCCTATTCCAGTTACCACGGGAATCTTCGATTTATAAATCGCCCGGGCAACAACTTCTTCGTTAAACTCCCATAAGTCTTCCAATGACCCGCCACCTCGACTCACAATCAGTACATCCGTTTCATTGCGTTTATTTGCTTTAGTAATGGCAGAAGCAATTTTTTGACTGGCCCCTTTGCCCTGGACTGGCACAGGGTAAACGATAGTTTGTTGCATTGGAAAGCGGCGTTTTAATGTCGTCAGGATATCATGAATTGCTGCGCCTGTTGCTGAACTAATAATACCAACGCGAGTGACATGAGTAGGAATGTCTTTTTTATGGGTTGTATCAAACAGGCCTTCACCGGCAAGTTTATTTTTTAATAACTCAAATTGTCTTCTTAATGCTCCGGCGCCGGCTTCTTCCATGTGCTCAATGATCAGTTGATAATCGCCACGTGGTTCATATAAACCAACACGTGCACGCACCAGGACCTGGTTACCGTTAGCAGGCAGCACCTTTACTAATTGGTTTTTGTTTCTGAACATCGCACATTTTACCTGTGCAGCTTCATCTTTGAGTGAAAAGTACCAGTGCCCTGAAGCAGGACGCACAAAATTTGATAGTTCAGCTTCTATCCATAACAAGGGAAAACCTGTTTCTAAAATAGTACGGACTTCCCGGTTTAAACGGGAAACAGAGTAAATGTCACGGCTAGCAGTATTGTTTGAGTTATTCATGACTAAAGTTTAAAGCATAATGAAAATATTTCAGTCTTATTTCAGTATAAAGTCTCAGGCAAAAAAAAGCCGAGACAAGCTCGGCTTTTTAACTACGCTATCTAAAAATTATAGAGCGTTAAGATTTTTCTTTTGTGCATTGGCTTGAGCAACAGCATTTTTTGCTTGTCTTTCAGCTTTACCAGCATATTTAACAGCTTTATCAAAGTCACCTTTGCCTTTAGCTTTACGTGCTTTTTTAAGTAATTTGCCAGTATCACGCCATTCAACGTACATTTTTTTCGCTTTACCATTTGCTTTCATAGCTGATTTAATTGCCATGTTTGCATCATTTAATGTTTTCGTTGGACCTGATTGACAGGCAGCTAAAGACAGAGCCAGTGTACAAGCTGCTGCAAGCTTAATCATTGTTTTCATGTTGCTCCTCCAAAAGGAATTTAAATTAATTACGACATCTATACCTGCATATAAGCAGATCATTATGAAGTTAGGTGGTCATTTATATTTTGGGTATATTCCCGTGACCTGCACCCATTATGCGTATTGTAATAGTTCTTGGCAACTATCTTTAGTGATAAAAGTGCATAAAAATAACAATGATTTTCTGCTATACATATGTGTAATCATTTACCAAATTCTAAAAAATCTTTATAATTCGGCGTTTTACGCCACTCTTGGAAGCCACTGATTATGTTACGAATCGCTCAGGAAGCCCTTACTTTCGATGATGTTTTACTTTCGCCTGCCCATTCTTCGATTTTGCCTAAAGAAGTGCAGTTAAAAACACGTCTCACTAAAGAGATAGAGCTCAATATCCCGCTTATTTCAGCTACAATGAACACGGTCACTGCGGCTAGCCTGGCAATCGCAATGGCACAGGAAGGCGGTATCGGCATAATTCATAAAAATATGGACTATAAGTCACAGGCAGCCCATGTTCTCCAGGTAAAAAAATATGAAAGTGGGGTAATCAAAGATCCTCTCACGGTCACTCCTGAAACCAGTATACGGGATGTATTAGAAATTACCCGTGCACAGAATATTTCTGGCGTACCGGTTGTAAATGGCGATGAATTGGTCGGTATTGTCACCAGTCGTGACTTACGTTTTGAAACCCAGTTTGATAACCCAGTTTCCAGCATTATGACGCAAAAAGGTCAGTTGGTAACGGTTAAAGAAGGCGCAGAAAAAGATGAAATTCTGAGCTTATTGCATGAAAACAGAATCGAAAAAGTCCTGGTTGTGGATGACAAATTTCATCTCCGTGGTCTTGTTACGGTCAAGGACATTCAAAAAGCCACAGAAAACCCAAATGCCTGTAAGGACGAATTAGGTCGTTTGCGTGTCGGTGCGGCGGTTGGCGTGGGTGCCGGGACCGAAGAACGCGTGACCGCCCTGGCAGAAGCAGGCGTGGATGTGATTATTGTGGATACTGCGCATGGCCACTCTCAGGGCGTACTGGATCGGGTTGCCTGGGTGAAGAAAACTTTCCCAGATGTGCAGGTAATTGGTGGAAATATCGCCACAGCTGCCGCGGCTAAAGCGCTGGCAGAAGCTGGAGCTGATGCGGTAAAAGTGGGGATTGGCCCAGGCTCAATTTGTACCACTCGCATAGTTTCAGGTGTAGGGGTACCTCAAATCACAGCAGTATCAAACGCGGTTGAAGCCCTTGAAGGAACAGGTATTCCTGTTATTGCTGATGGCGGTATTCGCTATTCGGGTGATATCGCGAAAGCACTGGTAGCCGGTGCACACTCTATTATGATTGGCTCCATGTTTGCTGGCACAGAGGAATCGCCGGGTGAAGTAGAGTTATTTCAGGGACGTTCATACAAATCATACCGGGGTATGGGCTCACTAGGGGCGATGACAACACGCCATGGCTCTAGTGATCGTTATTTCCAGGAAGGCAGTGAAGCCGACAAGTTAGTGCCAGAAGGCATAGAGGGCCGTGTGCCATTTAAAGGTTCTTTAGCACCGGTTATTAACCAGTTACTTGGTGGTATACGATCTAGTATGGGGTATACCGGTTGCGCGACGATTGATGAAATGCGCACCAAACCCGAGTTTGTCCGAGTTACCAATGCCGGCATGGCAGAAAGTCATGTGCATGATGTCACCATTACCAAAGAAGCGCCGAATTATCGCGTGTAAAAATAGTTTTCTATTTTACGAATATAAAAACCCCGCCTTTGAAAAAAGTCGGGGTTTTTTTATTTATCCGGCTATTATTTAGTTACGCACTAAAAATGATTCAGATTTTAAAGTTCGATTTTTTAATTTGAGCTCTATTTTGTATTGGTGGTTTTGAAATCCTTTAATCGGTAAATTTATTTCAA
>CAMYJG010000032.1 GCA_947258695.1 uncultured Ectothiorhodospiraceae bacterium
CCCTTCAAATCAAGTCGCAACCGGGTTTCAGGCGCATCAATCACTTTTTGTTGCACCACAACTTGCTTCTGAGCATCACCAAATAAGTGATAGGAAGCTATATTCGATAAATTAGAATGAGGTGATCTTGTCTTAACAGGTGAAACCGGCGCTTTAAGGTTTTGAACCACGGTATCACTTGCTGGCGTAAAAATTTTCCAGGTCAGTTCAGCTAATGTTTGCGCGATTAATAGCAAAAGTAAAACAAAGACTATCCTGGGCAAATGTTTATTTGTCTTAAGTTTAATTTCACTCCAGGGTAAATCATGCAGCTGGTTTAATATTTGTTCTTTATTCATATATTAACATGTACTTATATTTATAATATTCATTACAAGTTCTTACAACCGAACATACCTAACTTCAGTTCAACACTAAGATACATTATATAATGACAGTGACCTAAGGCTATTCTCAAAATTAGTGCTGTAAAGAGAAACGGTTCAACCCCCATTGTCACAATGTGACCATTATGGTCACATTTCATTAAACGAGTATTAAATAATTAGTTTAAAGTGTACCCCAAGATGATGAACAACGAAATTAAAAGCGTGATTGAATTCACACTAAGACTATGATTTTAAATGAAAATTAGATTAATATCGCTATCGACTAAAGGTTTAACCAGTGTTGCCGATAGCTTGTATTGTGAATTGGCACACTAACTGCTATAAAAACTATTAGAAATAACAACTGAACACGTTATACATTTTTATTAACTCGTTCCCCGGAGAACATTATGAAAAAAACACAAGGTTTTACACTAATCGAACTGATGATCGTAGTGGCGATTATCGGTATTTTAGCGGCTATCGCGATTCCTGCTTATAACGGCTATATCACACAAGCAAAAGTCAATGCAGTACACACAAATGCTGATGCGGCTTTCCGTTTAGCAAAAAATGAAGCGGCTAAATTAGCTGCTGGAGGCGGCTCTTCTGCTGACTTAGTAGTCACATTGAACAAAGGTGATAAGAAAAGTCCTTTCCAATCAGCTCAGCCCGCATTTGCTACAGGAACAGCTGATGCTAGCGCTAATAACGAAGGCAAAGTGTTCATTACTTCTGATAACAGTAATGATGCCCTCATAACTAATGCAGATACAACAGTGACTATTACCGTCGGTAAAGGTGCTACAGGTGCATTAGATGACCTCGTAACAGCAGGTAGTAACTGGATGAATACCTATTATCCATCAGGTGTATCAGTTGATGTTGAATAAATATTAACGCAGCCATATGAAGTTAAATATTTCAGGGGCAGCTTTTCTGCCCCTGATTTATCTATAATAAATATTATTTTTTCAAGGTAAAGTAATGACTCATTCCACAAAACAAAAAGGCTTTAGCCTTATTGAACTTATGGTCACAATGGCAATTCTTGGTGTATTAGCTGCAATTGCTATTCCAGCTTATAACGGCTATATCGTTACATCAAAAATGTCCGAAGCACAAAACAACCTTGCCGCACTTCGATTGGCTCAGGAAGAAAATTTTCTGGAAACTAACTCATATTTTACTGGAAATAATACCGCTGAAGTAGCATCTAATAGTAACGGATTATGGTCTCCTTCAAATGGCAGTGATGGCTTTGTTAATTTTGATTATGTAGTAACAACATCATCAGGCTGGACAGCCAAAGCAACAGGCGACCGAGCTGGTACCAGTACACTTGGTAAATCTATCACAATTTCAAAGTAGTACGTTTTCTCATCTCAATTGAATAATCAAAATAATCGTTCTACTTTCATAAGTTACCTCATACCTATAAACACCGCGGTAGTTGCTGTATTTTTTATCCTGCTCCCGGTTATTTACTCTCAACAAGTATTCGAGACGGCTTCAATTCCTCGTCATATACTGATAGCTGTTGTTGCTTACCTACTATTAATTTTTTATTCAATCCAAATTTATTTAACAAAAGTCGAACTAAAATTTTCTTTTCTTCATACTGGATTATCATTATTTCTTGGCTGGGCTTTACTATCTGCTTTATGGTCAATAGACATAAAAAGCTCAATTACAGAACTCACACAGCTTTTATCATATTTCATAATTGCTTTTATCGCTAGCCAATTTATTAAAAGCAAACAAATAAAAATTATTTTTATCGCAATATATGTTAGTGCAACAATTTCTGCAATTATTGGTATTTTTCAGGCCTTTAACTTTAATCCATTAGAATTAAAAATGACGACACCATTATCATCAACATTTAATAATAAAAATCATGCCTCTGTTTTTTTTGATTTAGTTATACCCCTAGCTTTAATCAGTATGCTAACTACAAAGTCCTATGAAAAATATATTGCAAGTATCGCCTATACATTAGCGGTAACCTTTATATTATTAGCCAGAACTAAGGGCTCATTACTTGGTTTTTTTATTTTTACTATCTTTTTTCTTATTTTTATTTATAAGAACAAATCTATACAGATGCAGTTGTATAAAAAGAAAAAAATCATTCAATATGTTTTTCTAACCTTTGTTATTCCCCTGGCAATTTATACTCTTACCACTGTTAATTTCATTGATTCTCAAACACCTCAAAGTTGGAATGCAGATTTAACAAAAAAATCAACGTCTATCAGACTAGCATGGTATAAAAATGCCTATGCTATGCTAAAAGATACCCCTTTCATAGGAGTAGGTTACGGTGCGTTTAGAAAGGGCTTTTCTCCGTATGCCTCAAACCCGAATATTGTCAACACACTAACGGAAGATCAGGCGGTTGCTCAATTACACAATGATCCATATCAAATTTTCCTTGAGCTAGGACTTGTTGGCAGTAGTTTAATAATTACTATATTTAGCTACATCATTATTAAAACATCACACTTGCTTTCAACAATAGATATAAATAATAAAGGTAGTCCAAAAAATTATCTGTTACTTGGAACTTTTTTGGCTCTAGTTAGTAGCATTACCCACTCATTTGTAGATTTTCCAATGCGTTTACCTTCTTCTGCTGTACTATTTTGGTTTTTAACAAGTTTAACAATATTAAGTATAAGCAATTCAAACCCAATAGTATTAAAAAACAATTCACTAAAAAAATCTGCCGGTTTCGTGCTCTTTATATTTAGTTCAATATTATTAATCCATAGCTATGATTTATATACTCGTTACTTTTCTGCCTCTAAACTGACATATGCCGCAACTGTATCAATACGAAAAGAGAATAATTGTCCAAAAGCTAGGGAAGAAATAGATCACGCATTAAATTTATTCTTTGAAGATGCTTTTATTCGACAACGTTATGTTCAGATATACTCTTCCTGCGACTTAAACTCAGAAGTAAAACTTGCTGCCATGAACCGAGTGCTAAGGTATGATTCTACAAATCTGCGGGCGCGACTTACTCGAGCAACTATATTGCTTGACAATAAAGATTTTAAACGCGCCCACACAGATTTTAGCTATATAAGCTACGTTCTCCCTCACCGTCCTGCCGCTTATTTAGGACTTGGTGATATTGCAACACTCAAAAAGAATTTTGAATTAGCAAGAAAATACTATGAAAAAGCAAAGATGTTAGAGCCGAAAAATCAAAAAGCGAATTTTATGTTAAAGCAATTTAATGAAAAAGGTGTTTAGCATATAAGCAATTACTAATACAGTTATTTGTTATAACTCAACTAGTTATATTGATAAGTATGAGAAAACCCATTATTTTAGTAACTGGTTCAAAAAAGCGATATAAGTCGTTAATCTATATTGATAGTTTGCCGATACCTATATACATTAATACATAAAATGTCCATGTAACTTTATAAGAGATTAGAAATTAATGGCAACCGCAGCAGCAGTAACTCAACTCAGTGGATTAGCACGCAAACTTGTTGAAGATGGCGTTATAGAACAAGCTAAAGCTATTTCTGCGCTAGAAACTGCTTCAAAAAAGAAAACACCTTTTGTCGGTTATCTTGTCGAGAACAAGTTGGCTGACGCAAAAAAAATCGCTCAATCTGCGTCTGAAGAATTTGGTGTGCCTCTCATTGATATAGATGTAATCGATATTGAACCTGATGTCGTAAAACTGGTTAAAGAAAAACTGATTCGTCAACATCACACAATCCCTTTATATAAACGTGGCAATAGGTTGTTCGTCGCCGTTTCTGATCCTACAAACTTACAAGCCTTAGATGAAATAAAGTTTCACGTCGGCATGACCACGGAAGCCGTTTTAGCGTGTGATGATCGTCTTACAGCATTTATCGAAAAAAATCTTGCAGAAGGCGGAGAAAGCCTAAGTGATTTAGTCGGCGGTGATAGCGACCTTGATGACGTAGAATTTGCTGACGAAGAAGCATCGGTCGATGAAGGTCCCACAGAATCTGAAGCTGATGATACCCCTGTCGTTCGCTTCGTTAACAAGGTATTACTGGATGCCATTAATAAAGGTGCTTCGGATATTCATTTTGAACCGTATGAAAAAAGCTACCGCGTCCGTTTTCGTACTGACGGCATTTTACAGGAAGTGGCATCCCCTCCCCTGGGGATGAGTATGCGTTTATCTGCTCGTATTAAAGTCATGTCTCGCATGGATATTTCGGAACGACGCATACCGCAAGATGGACGTATTAAGCTAAATCTATCAAAAAGCCGGGCTATCGATTTTCGTGTTAATACTTGTCCTACTCTATTTGGAGAAAAAATAGTACTACGTATTCTCGATCCGAGTAGTGCAAAAATGGGGATTGATGCACTGGGTTTTGAACCAGAACAAAAAGAAGTTTTGCTGAAAAATTTACATAAACCCTATGGTATGTTTTTGGTTACGGGTCCAACCGGTAGCGGTAAAACAGTTACTCTCTATACGGGGGTAAACATCCTGAATCAGCCCGAAATTAATATCTCTACCGCCGAAGACCCTGTTGAAATCAATCTTGCCGGGGTCAACCAGGTGAATGTTGATCCTAAAGTCGGCCTCGATTTTTCAAGTGCCCTACGCGCTTTTTTACGTCAGGATCCTGATGTTATTCTGGTAGGTGAGATTCGTGATTTAGAAACTGCAGAAATTGCTATCAAAGCCGCACAAACTGGTCATATGGTACTTTCTACTTTACATACCAATGATGCCCCACAAACATTAACGCGTATGGTGAATATGGGCATACCGCCTTTTAATATCGCTTCAGCAGTAAACTTAATTATTGCACAACGCCTGGCCAGGCGTCTGTGCAGCCAATGTAAAAAAACCGTTGATGTACCGAATGAAGCACTTTTAGAAGAAGGCTTCACTAAAGAACAAGTTCAAAAAGGTATTAAGATTTATGGACCTGAAGGGTGTGATCAATGTTCCAATGGCTATAAAGGACGAGTCGGTATATACCAGGTTATGCCACTGTCAGCAGAAACTGGAAAACTTATTATGGAAGGTTGCACTTCTTTAGATCTGGCACAACAGGCTCAAAAAGAAGGCATTAATGATCTCAGGCAATCAGGACTTAAAAAGGTAATAGACGGTCATACTTCGCTAGAAGAGATTAACCGTGTAACTAAAGAATAAAATAATCAGCAACAATTTATAACGAATGATCTTAGGTTTTAAGGAATAATAAATATTATGGCAACGACAGCTGAAAAAAAAGACACTTACATCTGGGAAGGCAAAGATAGCAAAGGCCAAAAAACCCAGGGTGAAACGATGGGCAGTAGTGCTGCCTTAGTTAAAGCTGATCTTCGTCGTCAAGGCGTTAACCCTACGAAGGTGCGAAAAAAACCAAAACCACTGTTTGGTGGAGGAGGTAAAACGAAAATTACCCCTTCGGATATTTCTATATTTGCACGTCAACTTGCTACCATGATGGATTCAGGTGTGCCACTGGTTCAGTCATTTGAAATAATAGGAAAAGGTCATGAGAATCAGGGAATGTCTGATTTATTAGGTGCAATTAAAGCAGACATTGAAGGAGGTACAACTCTTTCAGAGGCCTTGGCAAAACATCCATTACAATTTGACGAACTTTTTTGTAATTTAGTTCAAGCTGGCGAACATGCGGGTATTCTCGATAGCATCCTGGATAAAATTGCGACTTACAAAGAAAAAACAGAAGCGATTAAAGCAAAAATTAAAAAAGCCATGACCTATCCAATCGCAATTATGGTTGTTGCATTTATTATTACCGTTATTTTGTTGATATTTGTTATCCCTCAATTTGAACAGCTTTTTTCAGGCTTTGGGGCAGACCTACCAGCCATGACCAAATTTGTTGTCAAAATGTCAGAGTGGATGCAAGCCTATTGGTGGGCACTATTTGCTGTTATAGGAATAACTATCAAAGTCGCAATGGAGGCTAAAAAACGTTCAAAAGCCTTTAATATATTCTTAGATAAATACCTACTTAAAGCACCCATCATTGGTGCGATTTTACATAAAGCTGCCATTGCGCGTTATGCAAGAACATTATCTACCATGTTTGCAGCAGGTGTCCCACTGGTTGAAGCAATGGAATCTGTATCTGGAGCCGTTGGTAACGTTGTTTATAAAGAAGCTGTTATCAAAATGCGAGATGAAGTATCAACAGGTACACAAATTAATGCTGCGATGAAACAAGCAAATCTCTTTCCTCATATGGTGGTTCAAATGACGGCCATTGGTGAAGAAGCGGGTTCAGTAGATACCATGTTAAGCAAGGTTGCCGATTTTTATGAAGCAGAAGTTGATGATGCGGTTGATAATTTAACGGCCTTACTAGAACCGATAATTATGGCTTTTCTTGGTGTTGTCATTGGTGGCCTGGTTATCGCTATGTACTTACCGATCTTTCAAATGGGTAAAGTGGTCGGCTAAACGATATTTTTCAGAAAATAAAAATAGCTTACAATGTTAATTGAACTACTCAAGCAAGAGTTGAGCTTTTTTGTTACGACTATTTTTATTCTTGGACTTCTTGTCGGTAGTTTTCTTAATGTCGTTATTTATCGGCTCCCCGTTATATTTAAACGCCAATGGCGGAAAGACTGTGGTCATTATCTTGAAGAAAACTACAAAGCAAAAATTCAACTCGATATCAATAACGAACCTTCTGAACCTTTTAACTTAGTTAAACCTGATTCAACATGCCCACACTGTGGCCATAAAATTCGCGCATGGGAAAATATCCCTGTCATTAGTTACCTGTTTCTTAAGGCCAAATGTTCTAATTGCAAGGTTCCTATTTCTTTTCGTTATCCCTTTGTTGAACTATTAAGTGCTGGTTTAGCGGCAATATGTGCATGGCATTTTGGATTTTCTCTTGCAGGATTATCAGCAATATTACTTTCATGGGTGTTAATTTCTCTTTCATTTATTGATTATGATACGCAATATTTGCCTGATCAGATTACCTTGCCGTTTTTATGGTTAGGTTTAATCCTAAACCTGAATAATACCTTTACCGATATTAACTCAGCCGTTATTGGTACCGTTGCAGGCTATCTTGTACTCTGGAGTGTTTATCATTTATTTAAACTCATCACAAAAAAAGAAGGTATGGGCTACGGTGATTTTAAGTTGCTTGCATTATTAGGTGCATGGATGGGTTGGCAATACCTTCCGGCGATTATTATTCTGTCTTCCCTTGTTGGCTCAGTCATTGGCATTACTCTTATTCTTATAAAAAAACATCAACGAGATATTCCCATTCCGTTTGGTCCCTATTTAGCCATTGCTGGTTGGATCGTTTTAATATGGGGTGCAATGATTAATCAATCCTATCTAAACTGGATAAGTTAAGAATTAGCATGCTTGTTATTGCTTTAACGGGTGGAATTGGAAGTGGGAAAACCACGGTTTCTGATATTTTCAAATCAAAAAATATCCCAATTATTGATACTGACATTATTGCCAGGGAAATAGTAGAGCAAGGCAAGCCTGCCTATTATGAAATTATTAATACCTTTGGTAATGAGATTTTAAATAAAGATAAAAATATAAACCGACAAGCTTTGGCAGATATTATATTTTTATCAGAGAAGAAGCGAATAAAACTTGAAAAAATCCTTCACCCTCTTATCTGGGATAAAGTAAAATTAGAGATTACTTCACTAACAAATTCCGCTAATAAGCAGCCACCTTACTGTATTGTTGTCGTGCCACTATTGTTTGAAAATCCATCTCAGTCTAAAGTAGTTGAATTTGATCGTATTCTGGTTATCGATACCGATGAAGAAACACAAATAAAACGCACCAAAAATCGTGATAACTGTAATGAAAATAAAGTTAAAAATATAATAAAAAATCAGGTGAGTCGCCAGACTCGTATTGATGCTGCTGACGATATTATACTCAATACTGGTGACTTCGATGCATTGAACTGGAAAATTTCAGAACTACACCAAACCTACCTGAAACTAGCAAAGTAAGATTCTATTTCAGCCCAAATAGTTGAAAAAATTCACCAACTCGCTCAAAATCCCCCATAGACAAAATATAGTCAGTATAAAATCATGAGCGATATAATATTTTACGAACAGCCACTAAATGAAAGAATGCGCAGCTTTCTTCGCCTTGAACATATCTTCAAGCAAGCCGCGTATACCTTGCGTGGTTATTCGGTATGGGATAGTCGCTCAACCTTAACAAGCATCACCTCTATTCTAGATATTCTTGCACGCAATGACCTTAAAACAGAGTTGCTAAAAGAGCTGGAACGTCAGGAAAAAACCCTGACCGCTTTATCCGATCTTGCCGGGGTAGACAAAATACAACTGAATAATGTTCTTAAACAAATACGGGCATCCCAGCAAAACATACTCAACTTTAACGGGCAGTTAGGACAAAATATTCGTGAACATGAATTACTCAATAGTATAAGACAACGCAGTAGTATTGTGGGCGGTGCATGTGATTTTGATATACCTTACTTACATTACTGGCTACAACAATCACCTGAATACCGCATTGAACAACTCGAAAGCTGGCTTGAAAAACTTGAAATTATTTCTCAACCAATAAGTTTAATATTAGATATAACGCGAGAAAGCAGTTCTCCCATTAATGTTGTCGCCGAACAAGGTTTTTACCAGCAAAACATAGAGAACAATGCACCCGTCCAGGTCATCCGAGTAGGCTTAAACAAAAACTCAGAATATTTTCCGGAAATAAGCGCAGGCAAACAACGTTTTTCGATACGATTTATGCTCCCGCAAGATGAAAATCGTCCAGTTCAGTCTTCAGATGATATTAACTTTCAGCTCGTTTGTTGTGCATTATGAATAAAATTGTTAAATGTCCAACTTGCCAAAAAGGTATTGAATGGTCCGCCAAGTCAGCTTATCGTCCCTTTTGCAGCGAACGTTGCCGATTAATTGATTTAGGTGAATGGGCAAGTGAAAAACACGCGATACCAGGTGAGACCGTTCCCTCAAAAGAAGAGTTTCCATATCCAGCAGATTCAAATAATGATTAATTGTTTACTCGTTTAACCATCAGAGGAAGCGAGAAAATATACTTTTTTGTATCGGTGATAACTTCTAATTCAGCCAGCCAATCGGCTCTGCCTGTAATACAAACAGGCAGTAATGCTTTTGTAACCCACAATTGTTTATTATTATTTTTGTTTTGATTGCTTTTTTCTAATTTAAAACGATTAACGCCCATAGTCATATTATTCATTTTAAAATCAATATAGATAGATTCAATTTCTTTATTATCCAGCCAAACTAAAACCTTAAACTTCTTTAAATAATAAATGTTTTTATCGAATAATACTTCGATATTTAACTCATCAAGTTTTAACTCACATTTTTCTAATTGTGCATTGCAATTATCAACAGGAATGACCACTTGCGGTTTATGATTGATGTCTACAGGAAATTTAACAGTAAAATAAAACATCACGGCAATTATCGTTAATACAATTAATATGATAACTACATTTTTATTTAAAATCATGTGATTACAATTTAACAAAATTAAATTTTATTCCAGAATGCAGCAATAGCAGCAATACCTTGTGCGCCATTTTTTTTAGCGATACTCAAATCAGTGATATTCATTCCACCCAAAGCATAGACCGGTATAAAAGCTTCCTTTGTCAACTGTTCAAACTTATCCCAACCTAATGGGATTGACTCAGGATGTGATATAGTTATATTAACTGGTGATAGCACAGCAAAATCAACTGATTTTTCTCCTGCCACCATGGCTTCTTTTTTATTGTGTATCGATGTAGAAATTAAACCTTCAGGTTTAAATTCATCAGGATTATACTGTTTTATTTCTTTAGACGTAAAATGTAATCCATGACTATATGTATGAGCCTGATTTTTTCTATACTTACTTAGTGAAGTATTCAATATGAGTTTTGCATGATAACTTTCACACACTCTATGAATCTTCTTTGCAAAATCAAAATACATTGACTCAGATAAATGATGCGCCCTGAATTGAATTAACCTGATTCCACTTGTTAATGCAGCATCAATTCGAGTTAAAAGATCTGTTTCATCGGTAAATTCGCCGGTAATCATATACTTATCTGGCAACTGTAATGCTTTAATGATCGGTAAATTTGCGGCAGGAAATTGATATAAAGAAAATTCACCCTCACTGATCCAGCATACATTCTGACCTTCTTTGCCAAAAGCGTCACCTGTAATGCCTTTAACTCTAAATACATCTAGAAACACAGCTTTATCAGCGTAGTTATGATGAATTTGTATAATAGGTTCAGTTTCTTTGAAAGTTAAGCCCACTTCTTCAAGCACTTCTCGTTTAAGCGCATCTAAAACAGACTCATTATTTTCTACTTTACCGCCGGGAAATTCCCATAGTCCACCTTGATGTGTCTCTTGCGGTCGTTTGGCAATTAAATACTCTCCACTGTTGTTCTGTATAACGGCAACAGCGACGTGGACAATGTTTTTAGTAGGCATAGTTAAGGCGTGACTTGTCACTTGCGAAGATTAGGTACGGTATTCAGCATTAATCCGGACATAATCATAAGAAAAATCACATGTCCAGACGGTCGTCTTTTTATCACCCCGACCTAAGTCGATAGAAATAGTAATATCACTTCTATCCATTACGGCCTGACCTCTCTCTTCAGTATAGTCACTGGCTTTTTCCCCGTTCCGTACAATATAGACATCATTCAGGGCAATATTAACCTTGCTAAGATCAAAATCAGTAACGCCGGCTCTACCTACGGCAGCCAGGATACGTCCCCAGTTAGGATCTGATGCAAAGAAAGCTGTTTTGACTAAGGGTGAATGGGCTACTGTGTAAGCAACATCGGTAGCTTCTGTCTCAGTCTTGGCAGCAGTAACAGAAAGTGTAATTAGCTTCGTCGCACCTTCACCATCTCTAATCATTTCTTTTGCTAACTCTTCACATATTTCTGTTAGCGCCTGTTGAAAAATGACCAGCTCTTCACTATTAGCGGTTAATTCTACTTCTGCCTGGCCTGTTGCCATCAATATTGCCGAGTCATTTGTTGAAGTATCTCCATCAACCGTAATCCGGTTAAATGAATAATTGACGGCTTCATGCAAACAAGACTGCAATAATGATTTTTCTATTTTGGCATCAGTCGCAATATAAGCCAGCATCGTTGCCATATCAGGCCGGATCATTCCTGAACCTTTTGCAATACCACTAATCGTAACGATTTTATTATGAACATTCACTTTACGAGTGAATGCTTTAGCGACAATATCCGTTGTCAGAATGCCATGCGCTGCATTTTCCCAGTTATCTTCTGATAAATTTTCATAGGCAGTTTTGATTGCACCAGGAAACTTATCAAGAGGTAAGTACTCGCCAATCACCCCGGTCGAAAAAGGAAGTACTTCAGTGTCTTCTGAACCTGAAACTTCAGCCACAAATTTACAGCATGCTAAAGCATCGGATTCACCTTTTGCTCCAGTGCCCGCATTTGCATTACCCGTATTAATTAGTAAATATTTTGGGTTTGACTCGATTAAATGTTTTTTTGATACAGTGACTGGTGCAGCACAAAATGCATTCTGTGTGAATACCGCTGCTGTAGTTGTATTTTCAGAGAGTTCTATAAGAACAAGGTCTCTGTGATCTTTTTTCTTAATCCCGGCACAGGCAACGCCTAGCTTGATACCTTCAACAGGAAAATTTTCAAACTGAATATCTTTTTCTTTTGTCATCTTTCTTACCTAACTTTTCGTAACCTGATTTTAAACAAACCAGAAATCACGACTAGTTAAGTTTACCGTGACACTGTTTGTATTTTTTTCCTGAACCACATGGACATGGTTCATTTCGTCCTACTTTCCGCTCATCCCGAACGAATGGAGTATGTTCTTCCTCATCGTCAGCTGAGCCCATGGCCGATGCATTTTCATGTTGAAACTCCATTTCACCACTACTTTGTCGTCGCTGTGCTTCCATTGCTTCAATTTCTTCTTCACTACGAACCTGCACACGACTTAAAATAGTGATGACTTCATGCTTGATCCGATCCAGCATTTCTCTAAACATTTCAAAAGATTCACGCTTGTATTCCTGTTTCGGATTTTTCTGTGCATAACCTCGTAAATGAATGCCTTGTCGTAATTGATCCATCATAGCTAAATGTTCTTTCCATTGGGTATCTAATACCTGCAACATGACAGCTTTTTCAATATGCCGCATTGTTTCAGAGCCAGATTCTTCTTCTTTTTCTTTATATGCGCTAACAATATGATCGAGAATTTTCTGACGCAAAGTTTCTTCATGTAAATCTGAATCTTCTTTTAACCAGCCTCGAATATCAGTTTCTATACCGAACTCACCTTCAATTGATTCTTCCAGTCCAGCTATATCCCATTGTTCTTCAATACTTTGAGGTGGCACATAATTATTAATGATGTTATTAACAACATCGGTACGAATCATTTCAATACTGTCCGAAATATCATCCAGTCTCATCAATTCATTACGCTGTGTATAAATTACCTTACGTTGATCATTAGCAACATCATCATACTCAAGCAGTTGCTTACGCATATCAAAATTATGGCCTTCTACTTTGCGTTGTGCATTTTCAATCGCCCGGCTTACCCAGGGGTGCTCGATCGCCTCACCCTCTTCCATACCTAAACGCTGCATTAAACCTGATACCCGCTCCGAAGCAAAAATACGCATCAGGTTATCTTCTAGCGATAAGTAAAAACGCGATGAACCTTTATCACCCTGACGTCCGGCCCGGCCACGTAACTGATTGTCAACACGACGAGACTCATTTCTTTCAGTACCAATAATATGTAAGCCACCGGCTTCAACCACTTTATTGTGACGCTCCTGCCATGCCGCCTTACATTTTTTAATCGTTTCTTCAGATGGATTTTTCAACTTTGCAATTTCAGCATCAAGATTCCCACCCAACACAATATCTGTACCACGTCCTGCCATATTCGTTGCTATTGTAATGGCATTAGGCTGGCCTGCCTGGGCAACAATATCTGCTTCACGTTCATGTTGCTTGGCATTGAGTACTTCATGTTTAACTTTGGCTTTTTTCAATAAACCAGAAAGAACTTCAGACACTTCAATTGAAGAAGTACCTACCAGCACAGGCTGACTCTTCTGCTGGCAATGCCGAATATCTTCGATGATGGCATTAAACTTTTCATTCATTGTCAGGAAGACTTGATCAACCCGATCATCTCTGACCATTGGACGATGAGTCGGAATCACCACAACTTCGAGACCATAAATTTGCTGGAACTCGTATGCTTCAGTATCAGCCGTACCTGTCATACCAGAGAGTTTTTCGTATAAACGGAAATAGTTCTGGAAAGTAATTGATGCCAGTGTCTGGTTTTCCTGTTGAATAGCTACACCTTCTTTAGCTTCTACTGCCTGGTGCAAACCATCTGACCAACGTCGTCCCGGCATGGTACGTCCGGTAAACTCATCAACGATAACAATTTCATTATCGGCAATAATATAATCAACATCGACTTGAAATAAGACATGTGCTCTTAAAGCCGCGTTAACATGATGCAGTAAATTAATATTTGAGACATCATAAAGACTGGCACCTTCCTCCAGTAAGCCTATTTCTGCTAATAAACTTTCAACATGCTCATGACCTTGTTCAGTAAGGAAAATCTGCTTATTCTTTTCTTCAACAGTAAAGTCACCCGGCCCATCTTCTTCTTCCTGCTTAACTAATTTAGGCACAAGCGTATTAATTTTTTGGTAATGATCTGAGCTATCTTCCGCTGGCCCGGAAATAATTAATGGCGTTCTCGCTTCATCAATTAGAATTGAATCCACCTCATCAATAATGGCAAAGTGCTGTCCACGTTGAAATTGCTCTTCACTACTAAATGCCATGTTGTCACGCAAATAATCAAAACCAAATTCATTATTTGTACCGTAAGTTATATCTGCGTTGTAGGCTTTTTGCTTTTCCTCGTAGGGCATCTCAGAAACAATCACGCCAACACTCAAGCCAAGAAAGTTATACAGCTTGCCCATCCATTCTGCGTCACGTGTTGCCAGGTAATCATTCACCGTGATGACATGAACACCTTTACCGCTTAAAGCATTCAGGTAAGCTGGCAAGGTTGACATCAGAGTCTTACCTTCACCGGTTCTCATTTCCGAGATTTTGCCGTCATGTAACACCATGCCGCCAATCATTTGCACATCATAATGGCGCATACCCAGGGCGCGTTGTCCCGCTTCTCTGACCGTGGCAAAGGCTTCGGGCAAAATTGTGTTGAGATCTTCACCCTTCTCTAAGCGTTGACGGAACTCATCCGTTTTTGCTTTTAATTGTTCATCACTTAAAGACTGTAGCGTCGGCTCTAAATCATTAATTTGCGCAACCACTTTACGCATTGTTTTAACAAGCCTTTCATTACGACTACCAAAAATCTTTTTAAACAGTTTACCGACCATGATTCTTTATCTTTCTTATGTAAGTGCTTACTGACAGATTCAACTGTTGCAGTAAAGGAAATAGTTTAGTTAAGCGCCGTATTCTACAGGCCATAACAGCTTTTGTCCTGCTACATCATTGTAGCGATGAGTTTTTTTGATTTTTTATCTGTAAGCGTGAAATGGGTATAATTAAACCCGTATCAGAAATCTGCAGTGGGGTCTCAGGAAAATCATGCTGGGTTAACTGCTGAATAATTTTTACCGCCTTTTGCGACTTATCAAGCAGTGTTCCTTGCGGGCGGTATTGGCGTGCCGAGATTATCTGCCCTTGCTTGAAACGCCCCTCAGGCGACACTGTCACACTTAATACCGGGGCTACCCCATTATCACCAGTAATTCGTATGCCCTGGTAGGTTAAAAAATTCCCCAGGCTATAGGCAATCAGCCGGTTTTTATACAATTCCAGGGCTCTGGGCACGTGAGGACCATGCCCGATCACCAGATCAGCGCCGGCATCAATAACGGCATGACTAAATTTCACCACATCTCCGCGGTCCTCACCGTAAAACATCTCAGTCTTAAACGGCACATGCTTAACATCTTTACCTTCAGCCCCGGCATGAATTGAAACAAACACTAAGTCACTGCTTGCTGCTAATACTTTAACCTGTTTTATCGCTAAGGGAATATCCAGCAAATCATGTGAACCACCAAACGGAGCAAACGCTATCCAGCTTACACGGCTGTCTTTTATCTTCCACTGCGCAATATCCCCCACTCGCCCGGTGTGCCTTAGCTTAACCGCAGCCAGGGCCTGCATTGTTGCTGTACGCCCTTCTTCACCAAAATCACGGGCATGGTTATTTGCGAGGCTCAAGACGTCAAACCCTGCCGCTTTTAGGTATTTGGCATAATGAGGCGGAGAACGAAAAACATAGCATGAAGAGCGTTTTTTACACTTTTTAGCCGCTTCACCACCTTCTAGTAACACGCCTTCTAAATTACCAAATGTGATATCCGCCTTATTTAAAATGGGCGTCATGGCGTTGAGCAAATGAATACCGTCATCTGGCGCTAAACGATCATCCGGAAAGTTGGTGCCTAGCATGATGTCACCTACCGCCGTTATGCGAATATCGCGTTTCTTTTTGACTAATTGAGGAGCGGGCTTTTTCGCAGGAGTAGGCTTATCGCAGCATACTGGTGTCGCACAGCCGGTAAGAATAACAGCTATAAAAAGGACTAATAGTGGGAAAATTCTCACAAGAAATAGACAACTTTAAACCAATACGGCATCGCGTATTGATTTAATCAAGAACTAGCGTGAAGCGTGGATGTATTTTTTAGGATTAACTGCACGACCATTGTAGAGTACTTCAAAATGAACATGTGGTCCGGTAGAACGGCCACTGGTGCCCATTTTAGCCACAACATGGCCTTTCTTCACAGTATCACCCACATTCACGAGTAACTCGCTACCATGGCCATATCGAGTTGAATAACCATTCCCATGATTGATTTCAACCAGGTTACCGTAACCAGAACGTTTACCTGAATAAGTCACAACACCAGCAGCAACGGAGACAACATCTGAACCCATTTTACCGGCAAAATCGACACCTGAATGATGTACTCGACGACCATTAAATGGGTCAGTACGAATACCAAAATATGAGGATAACCAACCACGTGTAATAGGACGACCTGCAGGCATCACTTCAGCCTGTAAATTACGGTTCATCATCATGGTTTCTAAAACGCTAAGTTGTTGAGTACGATCATCTAACTGCAGGGATAAATTTTTAAGTGAAGTCATGAAATCGGGAACTTCCATTTCGGAAGATAATTCACTAGAGGGAACTGGACCACCTTGTGCGGGTGACTGACTGAAATCAAACTCACCACCGTCTAATTTAGCCATTGTTGTTAAACGTGAACCTAATGCATCGAGGCGAATAACATGAGCCTGTAACTTACCTAAACGTAAAGCTAACGCATTCATATTTTCTTCTGCGTTCTTGGTTACATCATCAATTTTTAGTCGCTGAACATCCATTTCAGACTGCATCGCAACCATTAAATCATCAGGGTTAGCCTGCATGTAATGGACACCGAGTTTATAACCGGTAAATAAAAATGTTGCAGGTAACAGCACAAATACAGATAATAAAACTGTGGCTATTTTCTTTTTATTCAGGGTAACTAGACCTGATGATCCCTTTTTTCGCTTTAGCAGTATAATATTCATGGTGCTACAGAGCGCCTCAATTTTTATTCTAATGTTATAATATGTATCGGATATCGCACGCAAATCATTAATTTATATTATGAATTCTCCAAACGCATTGTTCAAGTATTTGAAACCAAAAAAAGGCGGGGTTGCCGACTTGGTCACAAAGGCCCGTTTCATGGGCAAATTGAACCAGGAATTTCTAAAGCTTGTCCCAGCGCCAGTAAATTTGCATGTTCAGCTTGCCTATATCAATGGTAATAAGCTCCACGTGATAGCAGACAGTCCAGCATGGGCGACGAAATTCCGCTTCATGAGTGCTCATATTCTCCCAACTCTGAAAAAAAATATCCAATATTTTCAATATGTTAGTGAGATTTCTGTCTCGACCATTCCTATTAGCTTAAAACAGCAAAAAGTCAAAGCCCGTGCTCCACGCTACATTAGTCGCGATGCTAGATACTGTTTAGAAAGCATGGCGGAAGGTGTCGGTGAAGGTGATTTGCAACGCGCTTTATTACGCTTAGCGAAGCGCCATAAACAAGGCTAATAACCACATATAAAATAAAGTAATAGAAAACAGTACCTTAGAGTACTTTTTTTGTAATCGCCGCTAGATTTAAATGAATTTAGAACAGGAGAAATCTGCTGGCTAAAACAAGAAATTTACGCTGCATTAACCGGCATGAACTGGTTGAGCAAATGAAATCGGTGCCGTCGTTGCATCTTCAAAAGTCACTTCTTCCCAGGCGTCTTCCTGGGCTAATAAAGCACGAAGTAATTCATTATTTAATGCATGACCTGATTTATGACCACAAAAAGAGCCTATCAGGCTATGCCCCAACAGGTATAAATCACCAATTGAATCAAGAATTTTATGTTTCACAAACTCATCAACATAACGCAGGCCGTCCTCATTCAAGACACGGTAATCATCGACCACAACAGCATTATCTAAACTACCACCAAGCGCCAGGTTATTAGCACGAAGTTGTTCAATTTGATTCATAAAACCAAAAGTACGGGCACGACTTACTTCACGCACAAACGAGGTAGTTGAAAAATCAACTTCGGCAATTTGTGAGCCTTCTTTGAAAGCAGGATGATCAAAATCGATAGTAAAAGCCACCTTAAATCCGTCAAATGGTTCGAAATTCACCCATTTGTCGCCATCTTCGACTCTCACCTGTTTCTTAATACGAATGAAACGTTTAGGTGCATTTTGTTCTTCAATCCCTGCTGATTGAATCAGGAAGACAAAAGGACCGGCACTGCCATCCATAATAGGTACTTCGGCGGCATTTAAATCAACATAGGCATTATCTATACCCAAACCCGCCATGGCAGACAATAAATGTTCAACCGTCGAAATTCGTACGCCATCTTTGATTAGTGTTGTTGACAGGGTGGTATCACCAACATTCTCAGGAGTAGCAGGAATTTCAACCGGTTCATCTAAATCAACACGTCTAAAAATAATTCCAGAATCAGGTGCTGCAGGTCTGAGTGTTAAATATACTTTTTCACCCGTATGTAAACCTACACCAGTAGCTCGAATTACGTTTTTTAGAGTGCGCTGTCTGATCACTTTATTATTACCTTCAATTCAAAATAATATTCAAATAATATGCAAAAATTAGACCTAAAATTCTGCACCGACTCTGAACATGCTAAGCGTAGCGGGGAAAACGACGTATTATAACGATATTCGCCACTGTTTCCAGCCTATTTACCACAATTTCAGAGACTTATGTCAAATTTAGCGTCTCCTCAGCGCATAACTTAAATATTTTATTGCTTAAATTTAGTCCAAATGTATGCAATTTCAGGGGGCGATGCACACTAATGGATCACAAATCTGTAATTTTATTGTCACACTACCTCAACATTAATCTGCTTGTCGGCGTAAAAATGCCGGAATATCCAAGTAATCCATGCCACCTTCAGATTCCGTGAAGCGATCACCGGCGACTTTATTTCGAATAACCGCTGGTTTATCCAGTTGAGCGTAGTCAACTTCGCCTTCTGGCGTCTTATCAACAACGAGTTTTACTTGTTGATCAGCCATACTGGCGACTTCATTTTCTCGACCTAAACCCGTTGCAACGACAGTGACTCTAAGTTCACCCGTCATTTCAGGATCAATGACTGTTCCAACCACTACGGTTGCATTATCGGAAGCAAATTCTTTAACCGTATTACCCACTTCTTCAAATTCACCAATCGACATATCCATGCCGGCAGTAACATTGACCAGAATTCCTCTTGCACCTGAAAGGTTTACATCTTCAAGTAATGGGCTGGCGATGGCTGCTTCAGCTGCTTCGCGGGCACGCTGCTCGCCTTCAGATTTACCAGATCCCATCATTGCCATTCCCATTTCAGACATGACTGTTCTAACATCTGCAAAGTCGACATTAATTAAGCCTGGGCAAGTAATTAACTCTGCTATACCCTGAACTGCGCCTAATAGTACATCGTTGCCAGCTTTGAACGCATCGAGCAAGCTCACATTTTTACCTAAAACACTCAGTAATTTTTCATTAGGAATTGTTATTAAAGAATCGACATAGCTTTTTAATTCTTCAATACCATCGGTTGCAATATCAGTCCGTTTTTTACCTTCAAAAGAAAATGGTCGTGTTACAACGGCAACAGTAAGAATGCCCATTTCTTTGGCAACCTGAGCAACAATAGGAGCACCACCTGTTCCGGTACCGCCACCCATACCGGCAGTAATGAAAATCATGTCAGAACCATTTAGCATTTCCTGAATACGTTCACGATCTTCTAATGCCGCTTCACGGCCAATTTCAGGATTAGCACCGGCACCTAAACCTTTAGTGATGTTTGTTCCGATTTGTATAGTGCTTTTAGCCGTGCTGTTTTTTAATGCCTGGGCATCGGTGTTAGCACAAATAAAATCTACACCATCGAGATTTTCTTGCAGCATATGCTCAACAGCATTACCGCCGCCGCCGCCAACACCAATTACTTTTATAACAGCACTTTGACTTTGTGTGTCCATAAATTCAAACTTCATTTTTTCACCCCTTTCTCTGTTACCAGAGAGTTTAAAAAATTACCTTAATTTTAAAAATTACCCTGGAACCAGTTTTTCATCCGGTTCCATACTGATTTAAAACCATTACCCATACGCGCTTCAGACTCGCGCATCGCTCGGTTCTGATACCCAAATAACAACAAGCCCACCCCCGTGGAATGTATTGGATTTCGAACCACATCAACCAATCCCGTTACGTATTGAGGCGCCCCCAAACGTACCGGCATATGGAAAATTTCTTCGGCTAATTCAACGGCACCTTCCATCTTGGAACTACCGCCCGTTAACACAATGCCTGCAGCACAAAGATCTTCAAAACCACTGCGCCGTAATTCTGCCTGGATCAAAGTGAACAACTCTTCATAACGTGGCTCAACAACTTCAGCCAATGTCTGACGAGCTAAACGTCTGTCAGGACGTTCACCAACGCTAGGTACTTCGATCGTTTCATCGGCACTGGCCAGTTGAGTTAATGCACAGGCATATTTAATCTTAATTTCTTCGGCATATTGTGTTGGTGTACGTAATGCAACCGCAATATCATTAGTTACCTGATCACCGGCAATTGGTATAACAGCAGTGTGCCGAATTGCACCTTCAGTAAAGACGGCAATATCAGTTGTACCTCCGCCAATATCAACCAGGCATACACCCAGTTCTTTTTCATCATCAGTTAAAACCGAGTGGCTTGAAGCCAGTTGTTCTAAAATAATGTCATCAACTTCCAGGCCGCAACGTCGCACACACTTAATAATATTTTGTGCCGCACTGACTGCCCCGGTAACCATGTGTACCTTGGCTTCCAATCTGACACCCGACATACCAATGGGCTCACGAATACTTTCTTGCTCATCGATAATGAATTCTTGCGGTAAGATATGTAGGATTTTTTGATCAGCAGGAATTGCAACGGCACGTGCCGCATCAATTACACGTTCTACATCAGCCGAAGTCACTTCTTTATCACGTATAGCAACGATACCGTGTGAATTTAAACTGCGAACATGACTGCCAGCGATACCCGCATACACTGAATGTATCTGGCAACCAGACATTAACTCCGCTTCTTCAATCGCACGTTGAATGGATTGCACCGTTGACTCAATATTTACAACCACGCCTTTCTTTAAACCACGGGAAGGATGAGAACCTAAGCCTATAATTTCTACCTCATTATCAGGTGAAATTTCACCTACTATGGCAACCACTTTAGAGGTACCAATATCTAAACCAACAATAAGATTTTTTTCCATTTTCTTAGACATGCTTCATGTCTCCTAACAATCCTACACTCTTTTTCAAATCACTTTTCCAACGTATTGCCATACCGTTTGTATAACGTAAGTCGATAGTTGAAATATCATTTATCCTGCTTGCTAAAATCTTGTGATAAATTTTCATTAAACGTTCTAACCTGGCCATGGTATTTTCTCGTCCAAGTACTATCTCTAAACCGTTATCAAGCTTTATCTCAACAGCATGTCTTGCATCTATTTTGATATATATGATTTCTTGCTTAATTTGCGATAGAACATTATTCATTTCAAAATAATGAGACAACATCATTTTGTTCAATTGAACATCTCCCTCAAAAACAGGTAATGAAGTTGATGTTTTATTATTCAACGGTTTAAAGACATCTCCGTTAGCATTAATAAGTCCAAATTTTTCTGATACAGCGACAGGTTTTTGTTCAACCACACTAACACTTAATGTATCTGGCCATACCCGCCTGACAGAAGCTTCACTAACCCAGGGTAATTGCTCGACAACTTCTCTTACACGAGCAACATCAACATTAAAATACCCGCCGGCAACGACACCATTTACGGCACGGTGTAGCATTGCTTCATCAACATTAGTAAATGCCCCATGTACCCGAATCTTATTAACCGGTAAGGTCGCAGGATTACTTAGCTTATTTTCAATCCAAAACAGAACTGCACAACCGATGATTAGTGGTACGAACCAGTTTACCCAACGATATGATATCGAAGGTAACTCCCTGCTTTTTGTATATGCTGCCTGTCTGTTTGCTGGTGACATTTAATTTATGCCTCAACTAATGTTTGCGATAAAATATAAAATACAAGCTCATTAAATGACATACCTTTTGCTTTAGCCGCCATAGGCACTAAGCTGTGACTTGTCATTCCAGGTACAGTATTAATTTCAATAATTGAAGGTTTTCCTTCTTCGTCACTCATAATATCAACACGCCCCCAGCCTTTTGCACCAATAGCTGTAAAAGCAGATAAGGCTAAGCGTTGTAATTGAGATTCCTCTTCTTCCCCTAAACCACACGGGCAATGATATTGAGTATCATCATCATCGTACTTAGCTGCGTAGTCATAAAAGTCACGCTTCGTTTCTAAACGAATAACAGGTAAAGCAGCATCGCCTAAAATAGCAACAGTATATTCATCTCCGTTTACCCACTGCTCAGCTAAAACGTTGCTTCCAAATTCACTCGCAATTTTCCATGCTGTTTCTAAATCTGACTCTTGCTCTACTTTGCTCATTCCTATGCTGGAGCCCTCAAGAGCTGGTTTAACCATAACTGGCAAACCCAAAGTTGCCGCAACATAATTCATATCAGTTACCGCATCTAATTTCATATAAGCAGGTGTGGGCAACCCTGATCCTTGCAACAATTCCTTACAACGTAATTTATCCATAGCAATTGCTGAGGCAAGCACACCACAACCGGTATATGGTATTTGCATTATTTCCAGGACACTTTGAATAACGCCATCTTCACCACCAGGACCGTGTAATATATTAAACACACGATCAAACTGACCATTCTTTAATTCATCAAAAATAGTATCTCTTTGAACATCTATTTTATGTGCATCAACATTTTGTTCTAATAAGGCATTTAATACAGCAGCACCACTTTTCAATGACACCTCTCGTTCAGCTGACCAGCCCCCCATTAACACAGCAACTTTACCTAATTCTTTTGCCTGCACTTGTGTCATTCTAATTTTCAACCTCATCAGCTTTTCTTTCACCGATAATTTGAACTTCACGCATTAAATCAATACCGTGTTGTTGCAGCACTTTTTCATGCACTGTTTTAATCAATACCTCAATATCTTTGGATAAAGCTTTACCTACATTAACGATAAAGTTGGCATGTTTTTCAGATACACAGGCGCCACCGATACAAAAACCTTTTAAACCACAACGTTCAATTAATCTTGCTGCATAATCACCTTGCGGGTTTCTAAAAACAGAACCAGCGTTAGGTTGTTGGGTTGGTTGTGTTGCCCCTCTACGGTTCAAATGATTTTTTATAGTCTGCAAACTTTTCTCAATTTCGCCTTCAGATAATTTGATCACTGCTGAAATAAACCATTCTTTTGAATTTGCTCTATCTTTATGCTCTACATGACGATATGACGCTAAGAACTCATCTGCTGTTCGTTGATGTATTTCACCGCACATATCAATCGTTTCTACGCTTTCAACTATATTCCAGGTTTCACCACCAACAGCACCAGCATTCATTTTCAATGCACCACCAATTGTTCCAGGAATACCTGATAAAAATTCTGCCCCAGTTAAACCAAGTTTCGCAGAAAATTTCGCTAACTTAGGACTGGGTACCCCTGCTTCGACATATATACGAGTGGTATCTATTTGCTTGATCGTATTTAAAACCCCACTGGTACAAATAACCGTGCCACGGATGCCAGCATCAGTAACTAAAACATTACTACCCAACCCCAGCCAATATACAGGTTCGTTCGAATTCAAGTTTTTAAGATACTCAGATAAGTCAGTGATATCTGCCGGGCGATAAAAACGATCAGCATTACCACCAACTCGCCATGATGTATGACGCGACATTGGCTCGTTTTCTAATAGAACGCCTTTAAATGTCATATTGTCTTTTGTCATTGCTAATCCCATACCTTACCCAGCAAGCAACTCATCTTTTAATTTATTTGCAGCCACACCAATACTGCCAGCACCTAACGTTAGTAATATGTCACCATCTTTCAATACGCCTTTTAAGGTCGTAGCAAGCTCAGAAATATCTTCAACGAAGACTGGTTCTACCTGGCCACGTGCACGTATCGCTCGCGCAAGACTTCTTCCATCTGCACCAGCAATAACTGATTCACCAGCAGAAAACACTTCCAACAACACTAACGCATCGACATTAGTTAATACTGCAGTAAAATCTTCAAACAAATCTCGTGTCCGTGTATAACGATGTGGCTGAAATGCAACCACTAAACGATTATCTGGCCATCCATTTCTTATCGCTTGTATGGTCGCTTCAACTTCTCTTGGATGATGACCATAATCATCCACATGCATGACTTTTACATTTCCAACCTTGTATTCACCATTGATCTGGAAACGACGACCAATACCTTCAAATTTTGATAATGCTTGCTGTATTGCATCAGCATCAACACCTATTTCATTAGCTACAGCAATCGCAGCTAATGCATTTAATACATTATGTTCACCCGGCATATTTAACGTTATTTCAAGCCAGTCAGGGTTATCTTTATTTGCCACAGAGAAAAAAGTTTTATTTCCTTCCTGCTTTAGATTTGTTGCACGTATATCTGCATCTTCATTAAATCCATAGGTAATAATTGGTCGATTAACTTTTGGAATAATATTCTTTACTTCATCATCATCAGTACACAAAATAGCAAGACCATAGAAAGGAAGATGATGTAAAAACTCAATAAATGTCTGACGTAAATTTTCAAAATCACCACCATACGTTTCCATATGATCAGCATCTATATTAGTGACAATTGCCATCATAGGCTGCAAATGCATAAATGAAGCGTCACTTTCATCTGCTTCAGCAACCAGGTAATGACTTTCACCTAAGCGTGCATTCGTACCGGCACTGTTTAATCGTCCGCCAATAACAAATGTTGGATCAAATTCTCCTTCAGCTAGCACACTTGCAACCAGGCTGGTGGTAGTAGTTTTTCCATGTGTCCCAGCAACAGCAATTCCATAACGAAAGCGCATTAATTCGGCTAACATTTCAGCACGCGGTACCACAGGAATACGTTGTTCATGTGCCGCAATAACTTCAGGGTTATCTTCTTTTACTGCAGTTGAAACAACCACCACATCACAATCATTCAAGTTTTCTGCTGAATGGCCAAAATATATTTTTGCTCCCAACTGGCTTAGACGCTGGGTAACCGTATTTTCATTAAGGTCTGAACCACTAATGTCATACCCAAGATTCAGCATGACTTCAGCAATGCCTCCCATGCCAACACCACCAACACCAACAAAATGAATGCAGCGAATACGACCCATGCTAGGTTCATCACGGAGTTGTGCTAAATCGAGATTTTTAACCATGAGATACTCCTAAACATATTTCAGCAACGATTTGCGTTGCATTTGGTTTTGAGAGTTCTCTCGCTGCTTTCGCCATTTCAATTAACTTGGAACGACCCGATTTAAATAAATCAGTTAACGTATCTTTAAGTTTATTGTTGAGCTGATTCTGTTGAATAACAATTGCCGCACCAACATTCGATAAATATTCTGCATTTGCTGTTTGATGATCATCAACAGCATATGGATAGGGAACTAAAATTGCCGCAACACCAGCATTTGCTAGTTCAGAAATGGTTAATGCACCTGAACGACAAATCACCAAATCTGCCCATTCATAGGCTTCCGCCATGTTCTCTATAAACTCTGTCACTTTGGCATCAACGTGTACATTTTTATAATTTTCAATCGTACTACTCAGTTTATTTTTACCTGTTTGGTGCCAGATAGTTGGTTGTAGCTCTTGTGTTAATTGCGATATGGCTTGCGGCACACTTTCATTCAGTGCTTGAGCACCTAAACTACCACCTATAATTAACACTCGAATATTTCCCTGGTGTCCTGCCATTCTTATCTCAGGATCAACTATCTCTGATATTTCTTTTCGAATAGGGTTTCCCATCGAAATAACTTTATTGTTATTTTTAAAGCTATTAGGAAATGCTTGCATAACTGTTGATGCGACATAACTTAGTACTTTATTGGTTAATCCAGGAATTGCATTTTGTTCATGCAAATATAATGGTTTACGTAATATAAATGCCGCTAAACCACATGGTCCACTAACGAATCCCCCCATACCAAGCACAGCATCGGGTTTAACTCTAATAAATATTTTAATCACCTGAATAACTGCTAATATCAATTTCAAAGGTACAAATAACAAGTTCAAAAAACCTTTTCCACGTAGACCACTTATACTAATAACTTCTAATACAATACCCGCCGCAGGTACAACGCGATGTTCCAAACCTTTTTCTGTTCCAACCCATGTGATTTTCACACCTTGCTCACGTAAATAATCCGCAACTGCCAGTGCAGGATAAACATGGCCGCCCGTGCCACCTGCTGCAATCAGAACATGTTTTACCTGGCGTGTTTTAACTGCAGCTACCATG
>CAMYJG010000033.1 GCA_947258695.1 uncultured Ectothiorhodospiraceae bacterium
CTTGAAGATACGGCATGGCAAGAACTTGAAACACGTTTACAGCGTGCCGAGCAAATTCATGATCAAATCCGTGAAATAGAAAAACATGAGATTGGTAGCATCAACTATGGCATGGAACAGCTGCGTCTAAGTAAACGCCGTTTAGAACTCGATAAAGAAGATACACCTGAAAATTTAAAGCAGCTTCAGCTGGAACGCAAAGAGCTGGAAAAAGAATATTCAGCACTGGAAAAAGAACTGACAAAACTTTATCAGAAAATTAAACGTGACAGTATTACCGCTGAAACCATGAGTGGTAAAGTCATTGAAATTCCGCTGTCAAAAATTGTTCGCGCTTACCAGCCTAATGCAATGAATATATTTCAGAAAACTGGATTTTATTTTGCAAAAATCTGGGAGTTTGTTGCTGACGAACCACGCGAAGCTAATACTGAGGGCGGTATCTTCCCGGCTATATTCGGCACGGTGATGATGGTATTACTAATGTCAGTACTGGTTACGCCATTTGGTGTTATTGCTGCTGTTTATTTGCGTGAGTATGCTAAGCAAGGTCCAGTAACACGTACTATTCGTATCGCGGTAAATAATCTTGCCGGTGTACCCTCCATTGTATACGGTGTATTTGGTTTAGGTTTCTTTGTTTATTTCCTTGGTGGAAACCTGGATCAACTGTTCTACCCTGAAGCGTTACCCTCTCCGACCTTTGGTACGCCAGGTATTATGTGGTCTGCTTTAACACTGGCCATATTGACCGTACCTGTTGTTATCGTCGCAACCGAAGAAGGTTTATCACGTATTCCTCGTTCAATTCGCGAAGGCAGCCTGGCACTGGGTGCAACAAAAGCAGAAACTTTGTGGCGCACTGTTTTACCAATGGCAACACCATCCATGATGACAGGAATGATACTTGCGATAGCACGCGCCGCGGGTGAGGTAGCACCTCTCATGTTAGTTGGTGTGGTTAAACTGGCGCCTTCGTTACCATTAGATGCCAATGCGCCATTCTTCCATTTAGAACGTAAATTTATGCATCTTGGTTTTCATATTTACGATGTTGGTTTCCAAAGTCCTAACGTGGAAGCAGCAAGGCCGCTGGTTTATGCAACGGCCCTGTTATTGATTGCAGTTATCGTCTTATTAAACTTAAGTGCAATATATATTCGTAACCGTTTACGTGAACAATATCGTAGCCTGGAAACTTAACAGGTAACATAACTGGCAGCATAAATGACAGGCAAACTTATATTTTTGAAATATTGATACACAGGTACTTAACTGGTACTTAACTGGTAAAAATTATGAGCACAAATACAGAAACGAAAACACATGCGGTTGATCTAAATGCACTTGGGCGTGAAAAACGCACAAATAGTTTAGAGAATGAAACAACATGTATCTCAACGGATAACCTGAATCTCTACTATGACGACAAACAAGCGTTACAAAATATTAACCTGAGTATCCCTGAGAAAAAGGTATCGGCATTTATCGGCCCCAGTGGTTGTGGTAAATCAACCTTATTACGCTGTTTCAATCGCATGAATGACCTGGTTGATGGTTGCCGTGTTGAAGGTGGTATTAATATTGAAGGTAATAATATTTACGACAAAAATGTCGACGTATCTGAATTACGCCGCCGTGTTGGTATGGTGTTTCAAAAACCCAACCCGTTTCCAAAAACTATTTATGAAAACGTGGCCTATGGTCTGCGTTTACAAGGTGTAAAAAGCCGACGCGTCATTGATGAAGTGGTTGAAAAGTCATTACGCGGTGCCGCACTCTGGGATGAGGTAAAAGATCGCTTACATGAAAGTGCTCTCGGCATGTCCGGTGGTCAGCAACAACGTCTCGTTATTGCTCGCGCTATCGCGATTGAGCCAGAAGTATTATTACTCGATGAACCGGCTTCTGCACTGGATCCTATTTCAACCTTAAAAATAGAAGAACTGATCAGTGAACTAAAAGACCGCTATACTATTCTTATCGTAACCCATAATATGCAACAAGCAGCTCGTGTTTCTGACTACACTGCGTTTATGTATTTAGGTGAAATGATAGAGTTTGGCGATACTGATACAATATTTACCAACCCAGGCAAAAAACAAACTGAAGACTATATTACTGGCCGCTACGGTTAAGTTTAAAGTAACGGGATAAAAGGATACTATGATGGATAAATCAAATATTGGACACCATATATCACAGCAATTTAATGCAGAACTCGAAGAAATCCGAAGTCTCGTTCTGGCCATGGGTGGACTGGTTGAAGAACAAATTCGTAATGCGACCAATTCACTGGTAGATGCTAATGTGGAGCTGGCTGAAAACGTTATCGCTCGCGATGTTGAAGTTAACAAAGCGGAAGTTAATATTGATGAGGAATGTACGCATATCATTGCCCGTCGCCAGCCTGCAGCAACCGATTTACGTTTGGTTATCGCCGTTATTAAAACCATTACCGATCTTGAGCGAATTGGTGACCAGGCAGAACGTGTTGCTCGCATGGGAATACGATTAGCTGAAGTTGAACGACCTAAAAATAATTACATGGAACTTCAAAATATGAGTGACCATGTTGCTAAAATGGTTCATGGCGCACTTGATGCTTTTGCACGTATGGATGTAGACAGTGCTCTCAAAGTGAGTAAACGCGATAATAAGGTTGATAAAGAATATGACGGTATCATGCGTCAGTGCCTGACATTCATGATGGAAGACCCGCGTAAAATCACGCAAATGCTCGATATTATGTGGGCCGCACGTGCGATTGAGCGTATTGGTGATCACGCTAAAAACATCTGTGAATACGTTATTTACCTGGTCAAAGGCAAAGACGTACGCCATATCACTATTGAACAGATGGAAAGTGAAATAAAAAGCTAAGGCAAAAAAATGGGGTACGCCAATGGAATTGGGGTACCCCTAAAATAACCTAACTATTGAGGAGGGAGAACATAACGAACAGGGGAATTTAATATTCATTATGTCGTACTCAACATTAGTATGGCAGCTAAAAATTCAATTAGTTCCATTTTCTGTAAACATCTGTAACACCTATTTTTCAGCATATACTTAATTACTACTCCCTTAATATAAATGCTGTTTTCTTTTTAAATCTGTTTTCTTAACTAAGTCGCTGTTTTTTCGACATTAATCCAGCCGAAATGGCCATAGTCATAAAAACAAAAGCCGCCGACCACCATAAACAGGTTTCCAGCCCCCATTTTTGATAAATCCAGCCCGATAGAACCGTACCCGTGAGCCGCCCCATCGCGTTTGCCATGTAGTAAAAGCCAACATCGACACTAACCTGGTCATGTGATGAATAGGCGAGGATTAAATAAGAGTGCACCGCAGAATTAATTGCAAAAACGATGGCAAAGACAATCAAACCCACAACAATCACCGTCTCTGCCGGGTAACCGGAAGCAAACAACGATGCCATCGTTGTCAGTACAAGCAATAATATGAACGCCCACAAGGTCGCTGTGGCCCCGGTTGGGCCTTTGCCATGATGCACATGACGAATAAAGTACGGCGTGCCTGCCTGGACAAAACCATAACCGATAATCCAGAACGCAAAAAATGCTCCTACCCCGGCATGGCTCCAGTTTAAGACCGAACTCAGGTAAACCGGCAAGGCTACCACGAACCAAATATCCCGCGCCCCGAATAAAAACAGCCGCGCCGCGGATAATTTATTAATCGCATGGCTTTTAGAAAATAAATGTTTGAATTTTACTTTTGATTTTGCCTTGCCTTTACCTTTAGGCAGCAAAGTAACCGAGGCCAGTAATAGTAAAAACAGGAAAACAGCTAATATGATTAATGCTTTCTGAAAATCAAAAACGCTCAGTAAAAAACCACCAACAAAAAACCCCAGGCCTTTAATTGAATTTTTCGATCCGGTTAATAATGCCACCCATTTAAACAACTTGCTGTCCGCGCTTTCCGGTAACATCAGTTTAACGCTTGATTTTGCGCTCATTTTATTCAGGTCTTTGGCAATGCCTGACAGCGCCTGTACAAACATCACGTAAGGCACGCTTAACCATTGCTCTGGCACGGCTAACATCAGTAAGGCACTTACCTGCAAACCCATGCCCAGGTGCATGGTGGTACTTAAACCGGTGCGTGACGCCAACCAACCACCGAGAAAATTCGTTAATACACCGGCTATTTCATAAAATAAAAATAACATGGCGATCGCTAACGGCGAGTAACCCAGCTGGTAAAAGTACAATACCACTAACATACGGATGGCACCGTCAGTCAGGGTAAATCCCCAATACGCCAACGTAACCGTTAAGTAATTCCGTAAGTCTTGATTACTTTTATTTAAACCCTGTGACATAAAATACACTTCCGAAATAATTTACAGGCCACGAAGGACACAAAGTTCACAAAGGAAAGACAAAAGATATAAAAGATGAACCACTGGGAGCACGGGGGACACGGGGAGATTTTAAAGCTTTAATCATCTTTCCCAGTGTCCCCCGTGCTCCCAGTGGTTAATTTTTTGATTTTCTTCGTGAACTTTGTGCTCTTCGTGGCTAATCAGCCAAAGACACAGCCACTTTTTGTACCAGCTCTGCCAGGCGATTGGCATAACCAAACTCGTTATCATACCAGGCGAGTATTTTGACCTGGGTTTGATCAATCACCATGGTAGATTGCGCATCAATAACCGAAGATCGTTTTTCATCTTTATAATCAATAGAAACTAATGGACGTTCTTCATAACCCAGGATACCTTTCAGGTAGCCTTGCGAGGCATGTTTAAATAGCTCGTTAACTTCTTCTACCGTGGTGGGTCTTTCAGACTCGAAAACAAAATCGGTTAACGAGGCATTTAATAATGACACCCTAACTGCCAAACCATTTAACTTGCCCTCCAACTCAGGAAATATTTTAGTAATCGCCGTCGCAGAACCGGTTGATGTTGGAATCAAGGATTGGCCACAGGCCCGTGCCCGACGTAAGTCTTTATGACCTTTATCAACAATCGTTTGCGTATTAGTAATGTCATGAATGGTCGTCATACAGCCATGTTTAATACCCAGGCTTTCATTCATCACCTTAACCACCGGCGCTAAACAGTTGGTGGTGCAGGAAGCCGCGGTAACCAGGTGATGTTCATCTGCATCGTATAAATTATCATTAATACCCATTACGATATTTAACGCCGGATCAGCTACAGGTGCAGCCACCACCACTTTTTTTACCCCCTGCTCAAAATAAGTTTGCAATGATTCTTTTGTTCTAAACTTTCCTGATGATTCAATAACAATATCAATATCCATTGCCGCCCAGTCAACGTTGGATGGGTTATCAATCGAACTATGCGTTATGGCCTGGTCATTAATAATAATTTTATCGTCCTGGCTATCCGCTTCGTGGTGCCAACGGCCATGAACCGAATCAAAATTTAACAGGTGAGCTGAACATGCAGCATCACCACTGGTTTCGTTGATATGCACAAACTCCAACTCATCAAAATCCCATCCGACCCGTAAAGCAAGACGTCCCATACGTCCAAAGCCATTAATGGCGACACGTTTTTTATTCATAATGTATTTCCTAAATTGATAGGCGCTAACAAGATTAAGCGCAGCAACGCCCACCGGGACGGTTAGGCATATCAGATAGTTTCACAAGATCAGAACCATATGGCTGTTCAGTCGCAACCGCCGCCAATGTTTCAGCTAATATCGACTCCGCCCAGCCTGGTAATTCCGGGTTAAGACGATAATGCACCCACAAACCTTCTTTGCGATCGACGACCAGACCCGACTTACGCAGATGCGCTAGGTGACGGGAGATTTTAGGTTGAGAATCGCCTATTGCATGAATTAACTCGCACACACACAGCTCCCCCTCCGACTGCAGTAACAGCAAGCAACGCAGCCGAGTGGTATCAGCAAGTAGTTTAAACAGTTCTGTGGCTTCAATTTTCATAGCAATAATATACGCCAATCCATATATATGGGCAAGCATATATTACAGCGTATTTAGTCCATTGCTATTTATTAGAATTCGAGGCTATAGTGAGTAAAATCAATAATTTAGGTTTATGACTAAATTTTTATAATTCATTAGACCGCATCCGATTTATATCACTGTCAGGCTTATAAAATGAAATCTCTATTTTTAATCGTTCTATTTTTAATATGTACTGATTATGTAAATGCTGAACCAGGCATTAATGAAGATAAGGCTATCTCAATTATCAAAAAATTATTTAAGGCTGATATAGAAAGTGCAGAATCAGCAATACCTGGATGGGGAAAGGTAGATATTGAAATTACGCTACTCGATCTCAATAATGATTATAAAAATGAAATACTTTTTAGGCTACTGCATCGCTCTTCATGTGGTTCTCAGGGCTGCTCAACCTTTATTATAAAAAAAACAGAAAAAAATAAGTGGCAAACTATACTTAGTGAAATGATCACTCATGGTGACATCGAGGTTTTTAAAGAAACATTTAATAAGCATAATATTATAAACTTTGGTGATGGCCCAAAACTAAAATATACTAACGGTAGCTATGTGTTTTAATACCCATGTGGGCATTAAATCCTTCACTTTCCCTTACACTGATATTCAACTAAAAAATGAAACATTATTTAACTTACACTTTTATATTGGTAGTAATTACTGAGTCACTTGAGACCCTACCAGTGTTATTACATTAGTTAGTTATTTCGGTTGATCGAAACTTAAATGGTCTATAATAAAGAAGTACAGATAACGTTTAACAATGTTGCGCAATTCGACGCAATATTGCCTTCATCTTAAACGGGCGGTTATAAATAAAAATGATAAAAAGCATAATAGTTATTTTGATAACAGGTGTGACATCATTCATCTACACTGATCTGGACAATGAGAATACTTTTTTTAGTCTATTTTTGCCTTTTGTCGTTTTCTTGTCACTCGTCGCTTTAGCACTTTGGTTTGTTGCGCTATTTCATAAACTAAGAATTCCACAAACAGCAGAATCACACAATTATGATTCCGCTGGTGAGTTTGGTGGCTTCGAAGCAGGTGGCGGAGATAGTGGTGATGGTTAATAATCACAAATTTATAGTAAGACGTTTAATTTACTGCTTAAAATAACAGCCTGTAGCAAGGCTAAACAACACCCTCCCCCTTAACTCAACGGCTAAATTCTTATACAATGATGGCCAATACTAACAATTCCCCTCCGTTATTTAGTGGTAAAAAAATGAATAGAGCATGCCCTATTGTTTTAAGAAACAAGAATAATCAGCTTGAACTGCTTGCATTCAAGCACCCCAATGGTGAAGGCCAGCTAGTAAAAGGCAAACTAAATGCAGGGGAAGCTCTAGAGAACGCATGCATTCGAGAGCTGGAAGAAGAGTCAGGAATCCAGGCGCAGGTTGTGAGACAACTCGGAACCTGGGATTCTAATTTTAAAAACCAGGTATGGGGATTTTGCCTGATGCACTACGATGGCATTCTACCTGACACATGGGACTTTGACACTAAAGATGATGGTGGCCACATATTTAGTTTTTTCTGGCAGCCGTTGAATAGTCCACTAAACGATAACTGGAAAGAAGTTCATAAAAATGGATTTCAATACATCAAGAACGCCCTGGCTTAATAAAATCTTGTATAACACGGATAAAATACAACTAACAATCTCTACCTTAAAAGAAATACAAAAAGCAGGAATGACACTCGCAGCAGCCACGAGATCACTGCATAAAAAAGAGAATATTCCATTTGATGAACTTTGGCCGGCGATTATGCAGATACGCCAAATTAGTGAAAAGGAAGCCATGCAACTTACTAAGGACTGTTGTGTACTCTGGTAAAATAGTGAAAGGTATGTCAACTATATAGAGTGATAGGAGAAGAAAAAGGCATTGAGGTGGAAGTCTTTGATTCTTTAAATGATGCACTTAACTATATTACTGAACAAAATACCTAGCTAATAATAAGCCTCTCTTATATAAGTTATCAACAATTATACCTGGAGTTGTTATGAAAATACGCACCCTGGCATTGATCCTTATTACACACAGTGTTGTCGGTGCCTTAGGCTTTGCGGCTGGTATCTATATGCTACCTATTCTTACTGCTCCGCCTGCTCCCAGCGTAGAAGATATCAAGCTCATGTCATCGCAAGCCAAGTATACTGCCCAATTCAAAAAGGATCTTAAAGACAGCGATGCACTACATTGGGGAGAAGGTACCGTTTCGATTGGTCCAAAAACAATTACCCTTATGGGACAACTTGCACCCGGCCCGGATTATAAACTCTATCTTTCTCCAAAGTATGTAGAGACCGAAGCTGACTTTAACCGAATAAAGAGCTCGATGGTACGTGTCGGAGACGTTAAAACATTTGACAACTTTGTGGTACAAGTCCCCCCCGGCATTGAACCATCGACTTACAGCAGCGTGATTATTTGGTGCGAGGCTTTCGGCCAGTTTATTACCTCGGCCAAATACCAATAAATCTCACTATGACAGATTGTGGTTGCAATATAGAAATTAAAAGCCGTGAACAAAGTAAAGTACTAATTATTTTGCTCAGCATTAATGCCGTCATGTTTTTAGTTGAAATTATTCTTGGCATTATTAGTGAATCGACCGCGCTGATTGCTGATTCGCTTGATATGTTAGCTGATGCCACGGTTTACGCTATTGGTCTTTACGCTGTTGCTAAATCACCCTTAGTAAAAATACATGCTGCACATTTAAGTGGCATTTTCCAGGTACTTTTAGGTCTGTTGGTTATCGCTGATGTGGTGCGTCGTTTTATTTTGGGCAGCGAGCCGGATTCTCTACTCATCATGATTGTTGGATTTATTGCACTTATTGCAAATGTTATTTGCCTGATGCTCATTTCCAAACATAAACAAGGTGAAGTACATATGCGAGCCAGCTGGGTATTTTCAAAAAATGACGTGATAGCAAATATAGGTATTATTATTAGCGGTGGACTGGTTTACCTTTTAGATTCACGCTACCCGGATCTTATTATTGGCATGATGATCTCTTTAATAGTGATACGTGGTGGCATCAAAATTATTCAAGATGCCCGAAATGAAAAGAAATTACTCTCTTCTGTTTAAAAGTAAACGTTAATTTTATCTGCCATACAATACTCCAGCTAAATCTTTACTAAATAAACCCAGTTTGATTTATTTTTTATAAAGCTGTCAGCAGTCATAAAACTGCAACAAATCCCATGTAAACATAAATATAATGAATAATAAAAAAACAGGGATACTGGTCCATGGCTGTAACCTCGGGGCCTTTCAATGGGAACGAATTGTGTGGGGGGAACCACCACATCAGCTTGGGCGAATAACACGTGCACTATTAGTATTATTAGAAGAGCAGTATCAACTAAACACGGATATTGCAGTCTTAGTGTTCGGAACAAATGTAGTCTGGACAGGGGGAGGAAAACGAACCCAGCGCAGTGGTCATACTGAGGCCGAGGAAATGTGCAAGTTAATGTTCAAAAGACTATCGCAACTCGAGCATTTTTCAATATTTAATCAGCGCTTTCCTGAAATAAAAGAGCAATCGTTTATTAATAATTTACGCAGTCAGCTTGAAGCCATTACCGAGCTGGCTACTGACTGTCAAAATACAGCCGAAGAAATTCGTAATGCTGCATCCATTTTTAAATCCAAAAACGTCAATCGTGCTTTTTTAGTCTCAAGCCCTGTACATTTACCCCGATGCATTAAAGAAGCCACGATTACTTTTAATGAAAACGAATGGAAAGATATGCGAAATGATTTATTCGCTGTACCAAGTGACACTAATTACCAGGAAACAACGCCGAAAGATGTCGCCATTTTTGAACCACCTCACCGACCCGATCGCCCCATGTACCCCATTCAACAGTTTGTTAGTCGAATAGCGCATGTGCCATTCGAGCAAATGGATTACTTTCTTAAAGATCTGGATGAACTTCTCGAAGATTACGGGGCTTAAGTTTAAAACAAGTTAATCTTCACAGGACGCTGCAAGCATAATAGTTTTAAATGGATCCAGTGATGCTGTAAGTTTTTGACTGAGTCGCCATTTTTCCTGCAGCTCATAGGCTTCAACTTCCAGGTTTCCCATGCACTCTGTTTTATTTTTATTATTCGCCCACTGCACGTAGTGCACCATTTCATGTACCAGTTTAGAACGGTCTTCTTTGCTATTTTCGTTAAAGTTCAGCGGCAAATAAATGGTCTTTTTTTGGTTATAAAAAGCAATCACACCAGAAGCCTGGCAACGCCCTTTATTATTAATGCCATAGTTAGCACAAACATTTGATGGCTCGGTAAAAGAGAGATTCGGCAGGTTTAGCTCAACATTATAAGACGTGTTTAAACCAATCCATGCTAATACACCAATCATAATATCTTGCATTTGAATTCTCCCTAATAAGCTTGCTTATTACCTATAACGGCTAGTTATGAAAAATACTTAAATTATGGCTAACTCTGTACTAAGATACAGACTTCTAATAGAGGGAATTCGCCATGAGTACCAAGCCACTTACCATCGGTTTTTTAGCAAAAGCTGCTGAGGTCAACATTGAAACTATTCGTTATTACCAACGGATTGACCTCATCACTGAGCCGGAGAAGCCCGCTCAAGGCTACCGTGTCTACCCGCAAACCACGCTGAAAAGGATAAAATTCATCAAGCGTGCACAACAGCTTGGCTTTAGCTTGCAGGAAATTGCTGAACTCTTGGCGCTGGGAGAAGCTAATTGCGCTGATGTACGCTTAAAGGCAGAACAAAAATGCGCTCAAATTGATAAGCAAATCAATGACTTAACAAAACTTCGCCTAAACCTGCAAGAAATGATTAACACCTGTAAATCGCAATCAAGCTCGAATCACTGCAGCATCGTTGAAACCCTCTCCGCGCCTTAGCAACCCATTGACTCTGTACTAAAGTACAGGGTTTATACTTTTCTCAGTCACAGGTTGTCATCCCCCACGCTTGTAAGATTCAACCACGACCTGAATGCACAAGGTTTTAACTGCAAAATAGTATGACTTCAAAAGCCATAAACAATATAACGAGTGCTTCTGATAAAGCCGGCTCACTGGCGACACTAACTGCTGCCATGGGCTGTGCTTCATGCTTCCCTGCATTAGGCTCGCTGGCCAGCAGTATTGGAATGGGCTTCCTGGCGCAGTATGAAGGCCTTTTCATTAATACCCTGCTTCCGCTTTTCGCTGCTATTGTCTTGATTAGCCACGTTATTTCTTTTGTTACGCATCAATGCTGGTATCGTGGACTTGCAGGCATAACCGGACCAAGCATGGTTTTGCTAACTCTTTACCCACTTTGGTTTTATAACTGGAGCAGCTATCTACTCTACGCCGGTATCGCTTTAATGCTGATAGTGGCAACCTGGGATATTTTTTATCCGGCAAATAAAAGCTGCAACATAGCATGAGTGAATGTTGTTCACAGCCGGGCTCATCAAAGGATAAAAAGAAATCACATCCAAGGAAAAAAGCCTGCCCGGTTAATCAGCATGAATACTTTCTGGTACCAATAAAAACCATACTGCACCACCTAGCAGAATCCTGGAATGCTGAATTAAACGATCAAGCTTACTACTTTTGCAATGATCCTGAGTGTGATGTTGTGTATTTTGCAGAAGATGGTTCGAGCATTGAAAAATCTCAGCTTAGAACACCTGTTTATGCAAAAGATAAGAAGCATGCTTATATATGTTATTGTTTTGGTGTGCGCCTGGCGGATGCGATTAAGAATCCAGAAATAAAAAATTTTGTTATTCAACAAACAAAATCAGCAAATTGCTCCTGTGAAACCAGCAACCCATCCGGACGCTGTTGCTTAAAAGATTTTCCCTAACCCAGCTTTAATATCTGTCACATTACTGACAACACAATTTAATAGTTAACATGCATAGTTCCCACGTACTTTGTAATCGTAATCATTAACTTATAGGGATTAAAACTATGTTTAACAAAAAATTAGCGGCATGTGCTGCTGCTTCAGCAAGGCTATTTTCTTTTAGAAAAAAATTATAAAGAAGCAGTAATAGCCGACTTTAATTCATCCATCGATTGGCATTTATTGATGTCATCTGCTGATAATTTTAAAACCAGCTTGTTGTCGACGTTTTCAAATATCAGCGGAAAGTTCTTTTCATCTGAAGCGTATTTTTTCAAAAATTCATCACGGTGTAAAAACTCACATTCCGCATCCAGCTCCTGGATAAAATCTCTCCATTCACTGCGCTCACTCAGATAGGAATGTGATATCGCACAAAGATTACACTCATAGGTTTGTGGTGAAAAAATCTTATGCGCTATATCCGTTAAGGTGTTAAACATACCGCTATCTGCGTTATACACAAAAACCAGGTATTTAGTGGCTGGTTGATTAGTCATTTTCTGTTGCTTTCTCATTCACTGTAAAATGGCGTACAGTTTTAAGACCCAATAATCGATGTAAATCTTCTGGGCGATCAATATCATGCATTATAGCAAGTTCATGATGTGACCAATTCAAATTAGCCAATTTTTTTCTGGTTTGCTTAAGCACACTATCACTACCCCACGAAACACCATTAAACAATTCCAGTGAGAATTTTCGTAAACCCAGTAAAACATAGCCACCATCAGATGCCGGGCCAATGACCGCATCGTGCTCATCTAATGCCAGCACTGCTTGCTCAATATAGTCTTCATCAATTGCCGGGCAATCTGTGCCAATAATAATCACTTTAGCATGCGTTTGTAATGCCACTGAAAGCGAGAAGGCCATGCGTTCCCCCAAATCAGCCCCCTGTTGATCGCTGAGTTTTATCGGAAATTTATTCTCACAATCCAGAAAAAACAACGTGTTACGATTTGGCGTGCAACACAGCTCTATATCCAGGTTAGTTAACTTTACAGATAACGATAAGGTATTCAGGGTCAATAATTTATGTAACGCTAAAGATTGCTGCTGGGAATACTCGGGTTGCAGACGGGTTTTAACTTCACCCAGTACCGGCGATTTAGTAAATACTAATAATTTACCATTTTTTTGATTCATGATTTAATTCACAAGCGCTATTTGTACTGACGGGCTAACTTATCCGCGCTGACACCCAGCCAGTATAAAAAACGCAACCGCCACATTAATAAAACGGTGGTAAGGATACCATTTTTCTCCCAACGGCGACTGGAAGTAGTTAACTTTTCTGTTACACAAACAGGAGACGAATATCGTTTTAACTTTTTGCTTAAATCAATATCTTCCATTAAAGGCAAGTTTGAAAAACCATTAACCTCATTAAAAACCGTCTTCTTTACAAAAATGCCCTGGTCACCTGTGACTATACCCGTTATACATGAACGTAGATTCATCATTTTTTCAATGAGTCGAAATAAAAACTGTGAGCCAGATAACCTGATATTAAAGCGCCCCCAGTTAGCTTGTGATTGATTTAAACTGAATTGAATTTTTTCAATGCCATTGTCAGGCACTACTGTATCAGCATGTAAAAACCATAATACCTCAGCCGTAGCCTGCTCCGCCCCTTTATTCATTTGCACTGCACGTCCTGCTTCAGATGAAATTACTTTATCAGCTAAAGATTTAGAAATAGAAACTGTCCTATCTCTGCTGCCACCATCAACCACCATCACTTCATGGCCCTGTTTACGATACGGCTGTAATTGTTGAAGAAGCTTCTTAATCGACGCTTCTTCATTTAATGCAGGTATGATAATTGAAACAAGCATAGTTCCTACTTTTTTCCGTCATTCCGATATGATTTTGCTTTCTTCTGTCATTCCGGCATGTTCTTAGCCGGAATCTATAATTTAAAACATCTGGATTCCGGCTAAGATCGTGCCGGAATGACGATCCTATTCAATTTATAAAATCTGCTATAAGCCAATCTTTAACGGATAACGAGAAGCTTGAGAACAAGGCATAACTGATGAGAAAGCGGAGCGTATGATTAATACGTGAGCATTTCGAAGAAGTTATAACGCAGTTATCTTGCTTCTCGTTATTCGCTTAACCTAAAGCGCCGCCGCAGCTTGATCCTTGCCCCGCCGTACACCCATAACAATGATCCGCAATTAAAATATCCCGCTTATCCAGGGTATCATCTTTAATATCATTAATATGTAACTTCTGGCCCGCTTCGGTTAATGGCAAGCACAGCATCTGGTTAAAATCACAGTCATAGACATACCCCTGCCAGTCGATACTAATTAAGCTACGACACATTACCGTTTCTAAATTTGTAGCCTGGTAAGCCTGTTTTAATAAATCCATATAACTGTCAAATTCACCTTTTGAGATAAGCGTACTACCGAAACGTTTAATGGGCATATTGGTTAATGTGTATAAATTGTTAAATACAATGCCATATCGTTGCTTTAGTTCACGTTTATAATCCTGCTCTAATTGACATTGTGCTGGCGGCAAATGTGCACCAACCGGGTTATACATCAGGTTTAGCTCTAATCCCGTATCCTCTAAGCCATAACCGGCAAGGTTTAATAATTTAATTGCCGCAATACTTGTCTGGAACACACCATCACCACGTTGACCATCTACATTTTCTTCAAGGTAACATGGCAGTGATGCCACTACCTCAACCTTGTTTTGTGCCAGAAAGTCTACGGTATCTTCTTGCCCGGTTTCATGTAATACCGTCAAGTTACAGCGATCAATGATATGAATACCCATTGCATTTGCTTGTGATACCAGGTGACGGAAATGAGGGTTTAATTCTGGTGCACCACCGGTTAAATCGAGCTTTTTAATATCATTATCACGTAAGAAACGAATGATATCTTCGATAGTATCTTGTTGCATGTTTTCTTTACGTGTTGGTCCCGCATTGACATGACAATGCAAGCAAGACTGGTTACATAAATAACCAAGATTGACTTGCAAGGTTTCAAGCTGGCCACGCTTAATAGCGGGAAAATCGGTTTGTACTAACCGGGGCAATGTTGCATGCATACTAAATCCTATTATTTAAAACGACGGTAAATATCCTGTCTCACTGCCAGCCTCTATCAAAATGAGACCACGTTAGGGGAATAAAAGTTTCAGAAATATCGAGTATTCTTGATTTATTTACTTGCAATTGGATAGCCTTTTGCAAGCCAATCGGTCATTCCCTGCTTAATCACATGGACGTCAGCAAAACCATGTTTCGCCAGTATTTGTGCAGCCTGCGCTGATCGCCGATCGGTGCGGCATATTGTCATCACTGTTTTTTCCTGGAAATCCTCAATTTCTGAGATACGCTGCTCCAGCTCTTCAACAGGGATAAGTATTGAACCTGTTACATGACCTTGCTCACCATTATAATCTTGTGTTGTACGCACATCGAGTAATAGCACGTCTTGCTTTGAATCTAACTTTTGCTTTAACGCGTCAACGTCCATCATAGGGCCTTGCCGTAATGAAGAAATAAAGCGTGGTAAAAATAGAATTAATGTAATCAAGGCTAATGCAAGTAAACCTTTTTGAATTAAGCCCTCGCCTCCTGTCGCAGCCTCTTTTCCTATATAACCAAAATAAGTATAAGCAAGTCCACCCGGTAGCATACATATATAAGATGCAATCACATAATGCCAAAACTTAATACGTGTTAAACCGAGTGCATAATTAAGCGCGTTAAAAGGAAATAATGGGACAAGACGTACAAAAGCAATAAAACGCCAGCCTTCTTTTTCTACACCCAGTTTAAGTTGTTTTACACGACCAGCGGTTTTTTGCTCGACATAGTCTGAAAGAAAATAACGTGCAATCAAAAATGAAATGGCAGCACCGATCGTTGCAGCAGTCAAATTGTAAAAGGTTCCATAGACAGGACCAAACAATGCCCCACCAATAAGTGTAAGTGCAGCTCCGGGGAAAAATAATACCGTGCCAATAATATAAATAAGCATAAAGACCAGCGGGCCGAAGATACCCGCTTGATTGATCCAGCCCTGGAATGCGGCAGGATCAAATTGATCGCGATATATAAATACACTCGTTATACCCGCAACAAGTAATATTAAAAGAATGACTCGTAATAGCTTTTTCATATCTCTGACTCATACATAATTTAAACAGCCTGTGATTTACTTTTCTTCAGTGCCATCCCACTGCCGACGATTAATTACATAACCTGACATCTTGCCAATGAATGGCAACATAAACATACCTGGTAACCACGATACCTGCTTAGGATCACGATATTTATTAATACCAATCGTCATGCCTGTGTGCCCGCCACGTGGTTGATCGCGATAAGTACCAAACAAACGATCCCACCAGGGTAAGCTAAAGCCAAAATTACTATTCGCTTCATCATCTTCTACCGAGTGATGTACCCGGTGCATATCTGGTGTGACTAAAAACAAACGTAAATATTTATCTAATGTTTTAGGCAATGAAATATTGCCATGATTAAACATGGCCGTGGCATTCAAAATAATTTCAAAAATAATCACAGCAATCATTGGAGGACCAAGAAGCAAAATAGTTGCAAATTTTATTAACATCGAGAAAATAATTTCAATGGTATGAAAACGTGAACCTGTCGTAACATCATAATCTAAATCGGCATGATGAACCCGATGCAAGCGCCATAACATCGGTATAGCATGTACCATGACATGCTGAACATAAATTACGAAATCCAGAATAATGACCGAAGCCACAACACCGAGCCAATAGGGAACCTCAAAATAATTAAATAATCCCCAACCATGATAACTGGCTACCGTTGCTACACCTACGGCTGCAGCTGGAAACAGCACCCTGAGGATAAAACTATTAAAAAAGACTAGGCCCAGGTTATTAACCCAGCGTACTGTTTTCGAAACCGTTAAAGTTCTTTTAGGCGCAAAAACTTCCCAAAGCCCTATCAATATTAGCATCCCGAAAAAGAAGCCCATTCGAACCTCTTTTTCATTGGCCAGTAAAAACTCTTCAACTGACATCATTCATCTCTCTTCGTTTATTACTTCAAATATATTAGGTATAGCCCAAGTCTGTTTTTTAAATATACTAGTTTGACCTAGCAATAAATCAGACTATAATAACTAATACAAATTCTAGCATTCAATTAAACACTTGAATAGTTTAAATATGAAAAAAAATACTTTTAAAAACGATTTATTTAGCCAGTTTGCCCGTGTTGGCAAGGCCCTAAGTAATGCTAACCGCCTGGAATTACTTGAGTTTTTAGCCCAAGGTTCGCGTAGTGTAGAATCATTGGCAAATGCCGCCAACCTGAGTATTGCGAATGCCTCTCAGCACTTACAGCAACTTCGACAATCTGGTCTTGTTAACAGCCGTAAAGAAGGTTTAAAAGTATATTACAGCCTGAGTGGAGATGATGTTATTGCCTTACTCGACTCGTTACGCAATGTGGCAGAGCGCCATTTATCTGATGTTGATAAGCTAGTAGACACTTACTTAACGGCGAAAGACAACCTTGATCCTATCCCAGCAAATGAGTTACTTGAAAAAGCTAAACAGGATCTCATTACTGTTCTCGATGTTCGTCCTCAAGAAGAGTTTGCTGCCGGGCATGTCCAGGGGGCGATAAATATTCCACTCGAAGAGCTGGAACAACATTTACAACAATTTGATCCGAACCAGGAAATTGTTGCGTATTGCCGAGGCCCACATTGCATACTGGCTTTTGATGCCGTTGAAAAACTCAGAGATAAGGGCTTTCAGGCACGTCGACTGGAGAATGGTTACCCTGAGTGGAAAGTTGCTGGTTTACCAGTTGAAGAAAATAATATAGAAACTTATTAATAAATAAAGTGTAATTCAAAATATGAAAAAATTACTTAAAAAACTTTTTTCGCCGATTTTAAATGTCTTTGAAAAAAATAATGATGAATTTATCTATCGTCCATTAAATAGAAAAATTGTTTTGTTCGTTAGCATTGTTTTCGCTCTGCTTGCCTTTGCTTCACCTGTTTTTATGCCACAACTGATAGAAATGGGATTCTGGTTTGTGATGGTAGTATTTGGCAGTTTAAGTTTTGTAGGTTTAGTGGTAGGTCTTCTTGGAAGTGATAAAGCCGTAGCAAAGTTATTAGGTAGTAAATAATATCTATTTGTTTTTTATGTTGATAATTTATCTGGCTATTATATACGATTTAATAGCTATGCATCTGTTATTAATTGTTAACACATGGCTTTTTTAATAGGGTTATTTTTCACTTACAAAATCGGACTCACGCCATAAAAACTGTACCGCCTGATGGAAATACTGCTGTGCTTCAGTTCTTCCATTAAAATTCATTATCTTAACTATTTTCTGCCATGAGTTATTTTTAACCACTTTTAACTCTATTATTTCTCTATACTCATGGGGAAAAACTTTTTGATTAATCACGTCAGTTTTACTTAAAACAAACTTACTTACTGCTGCAATACATAGTTCGAAATTACGTGAATACTTAATATAAGACTCCAGATCTTTAAAATCCTCTGTCGTTAAATTTTTATGTATTATATTTTTAGCAGCAAATATTTTTTTAATATCTGGCGAAATATCTTTGAGCACATCCTTAAACCAAAAAGAGAGTTGTTCATCAAAGCGGTTTTTCGCCTGATTATAAATATCCTCACCCTGTGAATTTAAAGCTAAAAGCATAATCGCGGCATGCTCACCACTTGTTTGTTCACGTTTGAACCCAATACGTACAACATGAAAGCCTGCATGCAGCCAAAATTGTAAAAGTGATCTATTCATACCAAAACTGCTACCAATGGCCGCATAGCCAGCTTTTTTCTCATTTTCTACTACAAAATCTAATAATTGAGTGCCGATGCGACGATTTTGATATTCTGGGTGAACCGCAATTCGCATCACTCTTGAATAATTTAACGTTGCTGCAGATTCAACGCCACAGTGATAAGTCAATGCCTGTGCCAACAAGTGACCCGGTGGACGACGTTTCCCTCGATAAATTTTAGTCGAAAGTTCTTCAGAAAATTCACCTTCATGACTGACCAGAGCAAGCGCAAGGATGTGTTGACGATATTTACCTATATACAACGATAATGATTCATCGTCTAGCAACCGCACCAGGTCAGTCGGTTGGGTTCGGTAATGAGACAGCACGAGTAGAGAGAAAACTTCCTTTAATAAAGCCCCATTTTCTGACAACGCTGACGGCTTAATTAATTCAAACGCTAGCTGACTATTATCTATATCAGCAACGATACCCGGCTCGACAATTTCAGCATCTAAACACAATAAATTAAACATCCATTTTTCTAACGGATCATTTTCAGCCCAACGAACAGGCATTTGCATCTGGCACTTTATCCAGCCCGGTTTTGTCTCATTGAGAATCTTATTAAAACGTACGGCAAAACCCCGTCCGGTTCCTTCATAACCATGAACCGTTGTTGCATAAACACATTGTGTATACTTTTCTAACAACCTGCTGAGTATTGGCACAGGAATAGCCGCCGCTTCATCCACCATCAGTAACCCGGCTTTTATCTCTTGTTGCAGTAATTGATCCGGTGAATAAAACTCAATACTGCTATTACCTAATTTTGCCTTACCACGTGAGATTTCTGCAGCGGGTAATATCTCTGCAATGTGTTTAAATATAATATCGGTGGCAGATAAACGAGGCGCTGTTATGACAATATGTTTTAGTCCCTCTTTTATTAAACCGGCCGCGGCTATTCCAAGCGCTGCTGACTTACCTCTGCCACGATCAGATATCAGCACAACTGGATTATGACTATCATTCAGGCATTCAGTTTGAATAGCGGCAACAGCAGATTGCTGATCTAGGGTTAAAAAAGGCGCGCTACACTGATTTAATGGCGTTGGTGTTAATTGCGGAAGATTAAAAGGATGTGCCTGATCATTTTCCTGAATAAGTACTATTTCAGTTGAGCTATGAATACTCCGAAGCAATCGTTGCCCAAAAGGCGTAGCATAGACTTCATTCCATTGATCCGCAGGTGGTAAAAGTAAAATAAAAAGTCCTCCACCGAGAACTATGCCACTGATTGCAGCAAAGCTATCTGCTTGAAAGGACTGGTTTGCATCAAAAATAACAACGCGCTTTTCTTTCCCTAACCAGGCCCGTACTTTGTTAAACTCCACAAACGGAAAACTGTTTGGCCTATGTTCTCCAACCCAGAGAGAATCTTGTTCGTAGCCAGCGAGTATATTTTTTAATACTTCATGTTGCCAGCCACTTTCTCCCGCCAAAACAAATATGAACCGATGCATATTTTGTCCTGTTTCCGTGGAAAGTAATTCTTTTATTTGTGGGAAATTGATTGGCAATTTGTTTCCTGTTTAAATGCAATAAAAAAACAATTGTAATCGTAAACAACTTATCTTTCATTATATAAATCTCCAAAAGAAACCCGTAATATAAAGGAACAGTAATATTACAGCCGCTTTTTATTACGATTAACACTGTTGTGTAATTAAACAAAATAACGATGCGAAAACGACGAGTAATGCCTGATAAAACGGATACTACAATTATCTTTCAGGTAATAAAAAAGGCCCGGATTTTTTCCGGGCCTTTGAAATGCGGTGACTCTGGATTAGAACCAGCAAGCAATATTGTGTAACTTTTTAAGTGCTATAGTTTTTCTCAGAATTTGCATAAGGCAAAAATACCTCTACTAATTCAGTTTTAATGGTGTTTGCTATATACAACGGGCTGCGTCCGTAGTGATTTTGATGGTGTGGGTCAGCCTTATTTCTTAATAAGGATTTTACTCCATCGTACTTTCCCCCTGCATAAATAGTCGCTACCCACAAAGGTGTATTTCCCTGTTTATCGCATATATTTGGATTTGCATTATTTTTCAAAAGTATGTCAATCATTTCAAAATAATTATTCTGGGCCGCAAAGTGTAAAGCAGTCCAGCCATTATTATCTTGCGCATTAATATCAATACCTTCATCTAATAAAAACTCGACTAAGTGAATGGCTCCATAATTTGCAGCAAGATGTAGTTTATTTCTTCTATATTCATCCAGTTCATTCCAATCATTCATATGAAGTACTTTTTCCGCCAAAACATCTACCTACCTGCACACTAATAATTAGTTAACATCATTAATTTTTTAATCATATAATCCATAACTAATACAACCATATTTTAACGTCCTTTGCCTGCACCCATACCCGTTCCCATTCCTGAATCATCCTTGAATCGCTTATGATATTGTTCGCGAGGCCTGTCAGGAAGACGTACACCTTTTTCTTTAGCGCGTTCTTGCATTCTTTTATGATGCTCAAGACGATATTGTTCTCTTTCTTCATTCGTTTTAAAGTTACGCATGGTTTCACGATGCTGCATGCGTTCTTGCTTAGTCATTAAACTCCATCCATAAACTTCATCCCCAGCAAAACTGCTTTTCCCAGCAAGCATCAGAATCAATATAGTAATAAATGAAGTAAGTAAATGTGTTATTTTCATAAATATCGCCTATTAATGAATAAACATTCATCAGTGTTGTGATATTGTCGGACGCCTTTCTTTTTCTCTATCCTGTTCATTAACGATAATTTGATCAACATCCATAAGTTGCTCAGCAATCACATCCAAAATATCGTCAATTGATAAAATGCCTGCCAGCCCTCCTTCCTGATTCACGATTGGCATACGGCGAATGCCATTCATTCGCATTCTCTTAATTGTTATCATCAGGTCATCTTTTTCATTAGAGGTGATTAATTTGAAGCTCATCACATCTTGTATCGTTAATTTATCCAGTTCTGCTTCTTTAGCTACGAGTTCAACAACGATATCGCGATCCGTTAATACTCCAACAGGTACACGTTCACCATTATGTGGCTCGACCACCAAAACATCGCCAACATGGTGTTGTCGCATCAATTTTGCCGCTTTGGCGATAGAGTCATGTTTTCCAACAATCACAACGTCACGATTACAATATTCACCCGCTAACATGAGCTTTCTCCCGACATAATGAATTAATTTATGTATTTTATATATGAATAAAGATAAAGATAATATACGTAATTCTACGATGGATTGGATATGAGAGGTGTCGTGCTTTTGCGCATTTCATGGCAAAGCGCATACTTGTAACTCTACAAGAAAATGCAGGTTATTTGGCAGGTAAGAACAGGTTAATTATTTTCTTCAACAATAAGAGCTGCTCGAACTATTTCTGATAGTGAATGTGCGTGCAGCTTTTCCATTACCCTTGAACGATGAAGCTCCACTGTTCTGGTGCTAATATTAAGCTCCTTAGCGATAACTTTATTTTGTTTTCCATCAACTAGCAATTCCATTACTTCTCGTTCACGCTTGGTCAGACTAGCGACTTTAGCCTCCAACTCATGTCGAAGTTGAGTCGAGTTATTAAGGCTAACGCTGTCGACTAAACATATAGATACCAGGTTTAACAAGTGCTCATTATCAAAAGGTTTTTCGATAAAATCTGAAGCGCCGGCCTTCATCGCTTTCACGGCCATTGAAACATCACCGTGGCCGCTAATAAAAATTACGGGAATAGAAACATCCTGTTGTTTAAGTAAATCGAGTAATTCTAAACCATTCATACCTGGCATTCGTACATCCAATAACAGGCAACCCAATTTAAACTGCGCATGCTGGTCAAGAAATTCTTCTGCCGAAGCATATGTCTGCGAAGGTATATCTTCTGCTTGCATCAATAAAGATAAGGCATCTCTGACCGCTTCATCATCATCAACAATATGTACCATCGGTTCATGCTGCATCATTATCATCCTTCATTATTTGTGGCAGGGTAAAAACAAATGTGGTTCCGCCATGATTATTTTCAAGGGCCCATATACGACCATGATGTGCCTCAATAATTGAATGGCTAATCGTTAGCCCCATCCCCATACCTTCTTTTTTTGATGTATGAAATGGGTTAAATATATGTTTTATTTCACTGGCAGATAAACCCGGGCCCGCATCATCTACGCTGACTTCAATTTCATTTATATTTCCTTTTGCTGTACGTAGTTCTAAAACACGCTTTGAGCTGTCAATTTCGTCCATCGCTTCCAGTGCATTACGTACCAGGTTAAAGATAACCTGCTCTATTAAGATTTTATCTATCATTATCTCAGGTAAATCTTCAGCTAAGTTTAATTTTAAATACACATTGTGTACCCTAATTTCTACCTTAAGCAATTTTATAGCGCCTTCAACAATTTTATTAACATCGTGTTCTTCTTTGAGCAAGTCTTTCTTACTTGTGAATTCGCGTATCCGCTTTATAATGTCACCTGCACGCTCAGCTTGTACATGTATATCAGCAAGAGACTGGATGATTTTTTCCTGCTCACCTGAGCCGGACAAAATCAAGCGACGACATGCATCACTGTAAATAGAAATGGCAGCTAAAGGTTGATTCAGTTCATGTGCTATCTCCGTCGCCATCTCACCCATCGAACTTAACCTGTTAATATGTGCTATCTCAAGTAATCGTTTTCTATCAATTGATTCTATCGCTAATCGATTCGTAATATCACCAATGAGAACAATGACACCAAAAACTTCTGCAGTGCCTTCATTATCAGGAATCAAGGTAGCTTGAAAAAATCTTTTTCCACTATCCCCTAGCGGTAACTCCAACTCAAATTTTACTACCTCGCCTGCCAGGGCAAACAAGAAGAATTTTCGCATATTTTCATAGGTTTGTTGCCCCCAGACATCACTGGCAGAACGTCCTATTAACTCTTCCTCTGTTAAATCAAACAAATCCATATACACTTTATTGGCAAAAAGATGTTTTTCATCAATATCAAGATAGGCAACTAAAATTGGCAACGCATTGGTAATGAGTTTTAATTGTCTTGCCTGAAGATATAGCTTGTTTTTTATGCGGTTAGACTCGGTGATATCAATCACAACACTGCGACATTCGTATTCATCACTTGTTGCGTATTTACTACGGATGCTTTCTATACGCACCTGGAATAATTTACCCGCTTCATTCCTGAGCTGAAATTCATCCGTTATTTTTATTTCAGACTGAAAGACCGCAGCTAAATGCTTGCGAAATCGATTGGTACTTTCTTTATCCAGCCAGCGGGTAAACGGGCTGTCGATAATATATGATCTTACTTTCCCCAACATAGCTGCGCCGGTCAGGTTTATTTTCTTGATTATTCCTGTTTCACTAAAGGTAAAATAATTTACCGGCGAAAAATCATAAAGATCTGCATAATCGTCACGGGATTCTTCAAGCTGCTGTTGTGCTTCACGCAACTCTCTATTTTGCATTTCAAGTTCAATCTGATGCACATGTAAATCATGCGCGACATTCTCTGTATTAAGGACACCATACTCTTCCTGAAGTAAACGGATCTGCTCTAACAGTTGCTGCTTGCTTAGATTTTCAAGATTTGCTGCCAAAATATTCTCCTGGTATATCCATAATCTAATGGCTACCCTTTAAATATTTACTTCTGTAATATCTTCGATTTGCATCAACACCATGGGTTCAAGCTCCACCCCCTCGGCAAGGAATCGACCGCTTACTTTCATACATCGCTCACCAATATGTTCAAACTCATGTTTTACCTCAAACTCATCAAAATTAGTATGTTGTGTAACTGATTCTTCAAGTTTATGGCGCAATTGTGGTATACCCCATTGCCCATTACCAAGACGGTATAATAAATTTCCCACGGTCTCTTTCTCATCCACTTTAAATGTTGAGTAAAATACCTGGCTCGCAGAAACAACCCGTAAATCCTTATCTAATACCAGTAAAGGATAGCTAATTGCGGCGACAATGGCCTCAGCAAAATACTGGGCCCGTTGTGCAATATCGAGGCTTAACTTTATTTCATTAATATCAATAAAAGCAATCAATGCACCACTGATTTTATTATCCAGTGTTTTATATGGTCGAATCTCTGCTCTGTACCAGTGACCTTGCTGATCCTGTATCTCAACTTCCTCATTTTTAATGGTATCGATAACTCTTAATAATATATGTTCAAGTTCCGGGACATTAATATTTGCTTTGATGTGAGAAATTAAACGTCCTTGATCAGCAGGTATAAGGTTTAATAACTTTTCCGCCTCGCTACTAAAACGACGAATGCGCAAATCTTCATTGACCATGACAATCGGTATCGATAACCCTGTTATTAAATTAGTCAAATCATTACTGAGTTGTTCAAGTTCATCATTACGACTTGCCAGCTCATCATTGACAGTCGCTAATTCTTCATTGGTCGATTGTAGTTCTTCTTTAGCTGTTTCAAGCTCCTCATTGGTACTTTGTAGCTCTTCATTACTGGCCTGAATTTCCTCGTTTGCAGAGGTCAGTTCCTCGTTCGCCACTTCCTGTTGCTCAATAACGGTATGCATATATTCCTGGGTGGCATTAATTTCCTGTTGCAACCGTTTAATTTCTAATGCTTCTTCAGTCTCAGCCGCCTTGCCAGAAGCCGTTTTTTTCTTTTTAACGGCTTTAACTTTTTTTGAATTTTCCTGGAACAACACCAGGAAATAGCGGTTCTGCTGCTCTGCTCCCATGATGGGTTCGACTTCGATCGAAATATTTCTGATAGCCTCGTTTGAACGTAATTGTAAATCATCCTTGCGTACACTGATGTTTTTATCTATTGCTTTATGAACCGCATTACGTAGTGCTACTTGCAAGCCATTGCGCGCCATCTTTAACAAGTTCAGGCTTGCTTCACCTGCAGCCGGTTCCAGGAAAAGCCCGGTATGCCCACGGAACTGCATTACTTCAAGCTCTTCATTAATCACAACACCACAAGGACCAAATTTCTTCAATACAATACGATCAGCTTCGCGTTGAATATCAAGATTAGTCCAGTTATCCTGTGATTCTTCTTGATTTATATAACGAGGTATTTCTCCTGTATTATTTTTTGAGAAATCAGTTAAATTAAAATGCATCACTCCTGGAACTGATTTTTTTTCATAAAGCTTTATTTTTTTATCCGCCAGTCGGAATAAATCGGTATGACGACCAATGGTTTCTGAGCTACCTAATAAAAGAAAACCATTATTATTTAACGCATAATTAAAAATCGGCATGACTTTTTTCTGTAACACGGGGCTCAAATAAATTAAAAGATTCCGACAACTGATGAGATCTAACCTGGAAAACGGCGGGTCTTTAAATACATTTTGTTGCGCAAATATACATACATCCCGTATATGCTTTGATATCTGGTAACCTTCGTCGACTTTGCTAAAAAACCGCTGTAAACGCTTGGCTGAAACCACTTCTGAAATTGTCGTTGGATAAATTCCACTGCGGGCTTTTTCAACAGCCTGTTCGTCAAGGTCGGTAGCAAAAAACTGAATTGCAGTGTTGGATGCCGTCTCTCCGAGAAATTCAAACAAAGCGATGGCAATGGAATACACTTCCTCTCCGGTGGAGCATCCCGCTATCCAGATACGAATTGGCAATTCATCCGGACGATTTTTTACCATCGCCGGAAAAACGATCTCTTTTAGTACCTCAAAGACTTCCGGGTCACGGAAAAAACTCGTGACGTTAATCAATAAATCACGGAACAGCGCATCAACTTCTACGGGGCTTCCTTGTAAATAGCGGACATAGTCTTCTAATCGTTCTAACTTGTGCAACATGATACGCCGTTTTATACGACGTAAGATGGTACTTTGTTTATAATAAGTAAAATCATTCCCTGAAGCCTGTCGCAACAGCAGAAATATCTTGCGTAGGTTATCTTCTTCCCCGGGCAACGCTTTTTCAGATTTATTTTTTTCAATTTTCAGGTACGGGTGTTGTGCAATGCGCACCAGCTCGTGGGCAATTTTATGTGGTGGTAAAATAAAATCGACACAGCCGGCTGCAATAGCGCTGTGAGGCATACTGGAATGAGCAGCCGTTTCATCCTGGGTAAAGGTAATACCGCCTTCGGCCTTAATTTCCATCAAACCCAGCACGCCATCAGAAGCACTGCCAGAAAGAATAACGCCTATCGCACGGCTGGACTGTTCTTTTGCTAACGAACGCAAGAAAAAATCAATGGGTAAATGCTGACCCTTTTCTTCGGCTCGCGGTATAAGATGCAGAGTACCATGTAACATGCCAAGGTTAGTATTCGGCGGGATAACATAAAAATGATCAGGCTGGACAACCATACCGTCTTTGATTTCTTCAACGGGCATGCTGGTCTCTCTCGCCAGTAATTCGGTCAACATGCTTTCATGCGTCGGTGCTAAATGCTGCACAAACACAAAAGCCATGCCCGTATCGGTCGGCAGATGCTTTAGTAATGCGGTTACCGCCTCTAATCCACCGGCCGAGGCACCAATGCCGACCACCGGGAAGTTTATTTTAGCTTCAGTGGAGTCAGCTTTATCTTTGTCTAATTTAGCCATTATTTCCTGTTCCTACGCAGGTTTTTGCGGTGTTGTTATTATTAAATTCATTTCAAACTCGGTTTAGTGGCTAACAGGTTACACAATATCATACTTTGAATATGTCAAAATCCCGTACCTATGCATTTCATAAGCTGGAATAACGCATGTAGGTAGTATTACGTATATATGAAGTATAAAACAATAGACAAGCAGGAAATGAGTGAATTATTAGCATTTAACATGCCGCTCAATAACATTTTAATTATGTGCTCCAGAAATATTCAGGCAAGTTGATTTTTTTAGACTATCATTTTCTATACAAATAAACTAACTTCGATTGCTGAATTATAAAAAAAACGGCCAGTAAAATGGCCGTTAAAAATGCTCAAACTCTATGAATAAGAGTTAGAAGAGATAGTTAATTTTACTAAATCATATCCAGAATAAAATACGTAATTTTACCTAATGGGAAAATTCTTTTTTATTAATTAAACAACGTTATCCTTCTACATCATCAAGCGGTTTGGGTAAGCCTGCTAACTTACACAACTCCTGTACCGGTCCATGAGGAAACACTTTATAGAGATATTTTTCATATTCTTTTTCATCATGAAAGTGTTCACCATGTTGTCGTCCCAATGTTGTTACCAACTTATGCATGGTAGGATGTACTTTGTTTAATTCGTAGTAATCTCTGAAATAATGTATTAAGCCCCAATGTGTCTCTGTGAGTTTCACATGATCTTTTTCTGCTTGCTGTGCCGCCATTTCCTCGGCCACCGTTTCAGACCAATCATCACGATTTAATAAGTAACCTTCTTCATCGGTTTGGATAGTCTTTTGTTCTACATGAATGTCCATTATTAATACTCCGCATGATAATTATAATAAGTACCTTCACCAGTACCTGATACTAATGGTGCGAATGTCACAGGAAGAATCGACTCTGTATTTAATATTCCTTTTTTATTTTTCGTTACTAATGATAACATCTGTTGTGAATTAGGGTTTCCCACTGGAAGTACCATATGTCCACCGGGTTTCAGTTGTTGTATGAGTCTTTGAGGTATGTGCGGTACTGCAGCTGAAACAATAATGGCATCAAAGGGGGATTTTTCTTCCCAACCAAAATAACCGTTACCACATTTAACGTAGACATTGCTAATGCCCATTTTTTTCAGATTATTTTTACTGTCTTTTGCCAACACCGGTACCGTCTCCATGCTATAAACTTTATTTACTAACAACGAAAGAATGGCAGCTTGATAACCCGATCCGGTACCTATTTCTAATACAACTTTGTGTGGTGCCGTATTTACTAAATTTGTCATCAGTTCAACAATAAATGACGATGACATAGTTTGGCCGTATCCCAGGGGAATAGGGCCATTATCATAATCCTCTTTTTGGTAAGCCTCGGGGACAAATTCTTTTCTGTCAATTTTTTGAATCGCTCTTAATACCCGATCATTAACATCATCCATGCCTACATATACTGGATCGTATTTTTCTTCTGTTGTAACAGAGCCAGTCATGTTAAGTACATTGTATCCATTATTAATTTCCACAAAAAACATAAAATATATAACATCCTTATGTTTAATAAATACGTATTGTCGTTGCTAAGGAATCAGCATTCGAGGTAAGCAGGTTCCTCCATTTAAAAACACTATCACTATCAAAGTTTTTTAATCTCAGTCCAGTACCAGTAAAATCGGTTTTATTAATAATCATCGATACACATTCCTCTTCAGCATCTTTGTATTTATGCTTGAAAAAACCAATATCAACATGAGTGCCTACTGGATAACCAAGAAAAAGGTCTTCTAAATAAACCCCCATTAAACCAAGATGATCGGGTTTACAGATGGCAATGGGGCATTGCTTATGATATATAATTATTTTTTCGTGGCTGAAATTATTCACTCGATACAACCTCCTTTGTCTGAATATTATTTACACTATATTTTCTCATACCCCAGTTCTATACGTAGAACCCGCAATTAAAAAACATAAAATCTGCACGGGTAATTTAAGCCTGGAAAAAAAACCCGGAAAATTCCGGGTTCGAATAAATCGGGCCAGCAAAATATTAATCAACTTTGATATTGCGGCGATGAGACACTTCCATTTTTGGAATAGTTAGTTCCAGCATTCCATTTTCAAACTTGGCCTTTGCCTTATCTTCATCAACGTTTTCTGGCAATGAAAGGGTTCTCATATACGATCCTTTGGATATTTCACAACGATAGTAGTCACCTTTCTCCTCTTTTTCTTCATGACTGGTTTTACCCGAAATAGTAACCGTATTTTTAGTCATTGATATGTCAATATCTTTCTTCTCTATGCCTGGCATCATGGCCTTCACAACAATCTCACCATCACGATTAATAACATCCACTTTAGGGATCTTGTTTTCAAATGATGTCGACATTTCATTCATTAATGGAAAGCTTGAACGGAATGGTCTCATCCAACCCCTTGGTGAAAAATCCTCAAACATTCTTTCCATTTCATCAAAAATATTCATACCACGAGATGACTGAATATCTGAAACATCAGAATCAGTTTGTTTTGCTAATAATTCTGCCATTGTATTATTCTCCTTAAAGTTTAATTTCATTTAACTTATGCCAGGTAAATATATGGCTCCTGCAAGCAATTGTAATACGTAAAAGTACTTATATTAAAAATCATACTTCCGGTATGTAATACTGAATAAATAGTTATGAAAAATCCAAGGTAAAAAAGTATTGATAATTTCTATAGATGAATTTTAGTCGATAAAATTTTTTAATAATAATAATCAGGAATATACACTATGGCAGCCGCAAAAAAGAAAACCAGTCGCAAAAAAACGTCAGCCCAAAACAGGAAAAAAAAAGCTGAAGACAAACGCAAGGCGTTTACAGAAAAATTAAAGCAGGATCTCAGTGCAACACGCGAAGCACTGCGCGCAGCGAATAAAGCGGCACGTGAAGAAATTAAGCTTGCTAACGCTGCAGCTAAAGCAGAAATCGCGGTTCTCAAAGATGAACTTTCTGCAGTAAGGAAACGCGAACAAGAATTACTAAAACTTGGAGAGAAAAAAGCCAAAATGCTACTGGCAGCAGGTGAACGCTGGGAGAAAAAACAAATTTCCAGGATTCAGAAAACTTTCAAAAAGAAACGCCGTAAAGCATCAAGTTAAACTTTGTTTGATGACGAATTTTAGCATCTTGTCATCAGGCTTTATTATTTGCCGTATCGAAACCACTGACGATTATATGAATATTGAACTTTATTGTTACTATTACATCTAACCATTAATTATTGACATTGTTTTCAACAACCAGGTCAAACCTATGTATAAATATAAAGATTTTATTCACTTAATCGTCATTAGTTGTCTCAGCTTTCTATTGATGAGTTGTGCTCCGCCAGCATACACAGTGCGATCTGATACAACTTCAGCACCACGATTACCATCGGTAACCCTTTATTTTTACCCAACCAAAGGTCAGTCAAAAGCCCAGCAGGACAGAGATCGTTATGAATGTTACCAATGGGCAAAAAAGCAAACTGGATATGACCCAAACCAGAAACAATTAGCACCGCATCAGCGTATCGAAGTGCAATCGGCTACACCACCTGGTTCAGACACAGCCGCGGGGGCGATCACGGGGGCTGTTATTGGTTCAATGTTATCGCCTCGTCATGATCATGGTCATAGTATGGTATTCGGTGCAATTACAGGCGCCATGCTTGGTGCTGCTTCTGAGCAAGCTAAACATCAACAGGCCGAACAGATTCAGCGACACTATGATGCAAAAGATGCACAACGTTATGCACGACTGGAACGCCAGGCCAGTGATTATCGTCGTGCAATGTCAGCCTGTTTAGAAGGCCGTGGTTATACCGTTCGTTAAACTTCTGCCTTCCAGAAAAGAGAATCACAAACATGAATATATATCGATTGCTAAAACTGATAATCATGGTATTCCCTATGTTCGGACTGATCTCGGCGCCAGTCTTTGCTGACAGTTTTTTTGAAAATAATAATCGTGACCGATACGAGAAAAAATATAAAAAACACTACAAACAACGGATACCGAAAGGTTATCGCTATGACCGACGTTACCGGCATGATCGTTATTACCCACCAAGAGGTTTTAGATTTCACACCTTGCCACGAAGACATTATCAAATACGATATCGTAGCGGACCTTATTTTTACAGCAACGGAATATGGTATCGGCGTACCGGGGCACATTTTGTTGTAACGATTCCACCGTTCGGTATCGTTGTACCTTTCCTTCCAAACTTCTACACCACCCTATGGGTAAGAGGTGTCCCTTATTATTATGCTAACGATGTCTATTATGTCTGGCAGCCAGATCGGAATGGTTATGTTGTCACTAACCCACCACAAGATATCAATGAAGAAGAAACGCGTCCCTTAGCTGAACAACTTTTTATTTACCCTAAACAGGGGCAGAGTGAAAAAAAACAGGCTGATGATCGTTTTGCTTGTCATCAGTGGAGCGCTGGCCAAACGGATTATGATCCCAGTAAACCAGCCGAAAATATAAAACAATCGGAATTGAGTATTAAATATGAAAATTATCAAAAGGCGATGAAAGCCTGTCTCGAAGGGCGGGGCTACAGTGTGCGATAACGCTGCTATTTTGCACAAGCCAAAAAAAGCGTGACGAAAATCGTCTAAACTGGCCCCAAACTCCGTATCATAAGGTTTTGTTAACGTATTGATTTAAATTAATAAAGTTCAAAAAATAGAAAAATACTTTAATATTTTTCACTTGATCAATATGCTAAATGCATTTACGCTTCGCCTATGATCATAAAGCCTACAGCAAAACTTGCTATTGCCTTGTGGATTGTCAGTTCTTTATTACTCGCACAATTCATGGGTTTACACCTGCATGTTCAACATGAAAATGCGTCGAGCTCTGATCATACCCATTTGCTGGATATTCATTCGTCTACAGTAGACCACGGTTCTCATCATGATATATTTTTAGATACGACTACAATCTCTGAACATCATTCGACATCTTTTGATATGAATCAGGATAGCCTGTTAAAATATGCCGCATCACTATTAGGTCTTATAGTGTTAGCATTATCCAGCTGGTTACTACTAAGCCCACTCAATCATTATTACTCTCGCTACACCCGACAACCTCTCTTACTAAAATCCTTTTTTTACTTACTGCAACCACCATTACGTGCGCCACCAGTGAAGTAATACCATCTACTTTATTTAATTTTTTCCACCGAAAACAACCAGTGACTCTCAAGACAGCAAGTCTTAAGTTCGCCGGTACAAATATTATTTCATGTATCTTTTATCTGTATTACACAAAAATAGAGATATGAATATTTAACCAGGAGGATAACTGTAAATGTTATCGAAATATCCAATTAGCGTTCTATGCATAGGGCTGTTTTTTATAAGCACGTTAAATGCAGCAGAACCAGGTAACGTGAAGCGTAAGGACACGATCAGTCTATACGATGCCATTTACAGGGCAAATGCTTCCCACCCTGCATTAAGCGCATTAAATTATCAGCTCTCGGCACAACAGGCCAACGCCATACAGGCTGGGTTAAGTGCTAGCCCTAAAGTCCGGCTTGAAATAGCGGATGCAGGTGGCAGCGGTAACTTCCAGGGTTTTGATTCTGCTCAAACTACACTCGGTATTGCCTGGTTCATTGAAGGTGACATCCGCGATGGATACCAGGGTCTTGCTAATGCCAACACTCAATCCGTCCTGACAGAAACTAAATTGAAAAGACTTGAGATTTCTTCTGAAACGGCACGTTTGTATATGATTGGCCTGGCGAACCAAACCCGTTTAAAAATGAATCAACAATCCGTTGCCCTGGCAGCTAATACGGTAGCAGAAATTAAAAAACGTAGACGTGCTGGAAAAAACACCACAGCTGATCTGGCTCGTGCTGAAGCAGAGCTAGCTCGTCGTAAACTGGATGCTGAAGATATTGAGCATGAACTCGATTCCTCATATCATCTGTTGGCCGCACAATGGGGAGAAACGAAACCTGGATTTTCTCAGCTAAGTGGTAACATTTTTAAATTGCCGCAACCTATTGCTTTCGAAAGTCTTGAACAACGTTTGCCACAAAATCCTGAATTTATCCGTTTACTATCACAACGAAATGTAAAACAAGCCGCTTTGCAACTTGAAAAGTCAAAAAGTAGTTCACCCTGGGAAGTTAACCTGGCAGTTCGACAATACGAATTAACCCAGGACCAGGCCTTAGTTGCCGGTATTTCAATTCCTTTTGGTGAGCGTAGCCGTAACAGTGCAGGCATTGCCCGTGCACAAGCACAACTGTCCAGGTTAGATGCCGAAGAAAAAGCTATCCAGGTGCAATATATAACTAGCCTGTTTGTACAGTACCAGGAATACAAACATAACCTGCATCGGGTTAAAGCTTACCGTGAAGAAATTATCCCCAAGCTTAAATTCGCATTAAAGAAAACACAGCGAGCTTATCAAGTGGGACGTTATAGTTATCTCGAGTGGCAAAGCGTGCAATCTGAGTTAATTACGGCACAAACCGAATTACTCGAATCCAGCATTGAAGCGCATTTAAAAATGATTGAAATAGAACGTTTAACCGGCGTGCAACTGGCACAGCCGAATAAAAGTAACAAGATTTGAGGTGTAAGATGAATACATTAATTAAATTACTCAGCATAGTATTCCTGGGTATTCTGCTATCAGCATGTTCAGGTTCTGACAATGAATCCGCTTCGGGTTCACATGGTGAAATGGCAGGAGCTGAAGTAGAGAAAGGACCACGTAATGGTCGTATGTTACATGATGGTGACTTCAGCCTTGAATTAGCAATCTTTGAAACAGGTGTCCCCCCCGAGTTCAGGGCATGGGCAACATTAGATGGAAAATTATTACCTCCTGATGATGTAAAACTTAATGTTAAGTTAATCCGACTCGGTGGAATTGTTGATGATATAAATTTCGCAGCAAAAGGTGATGCCCTACGTGGCGATATGGAAATTTATGAACCGCATTCCTTTGTGGTAACAATTAGTGCTAGCTATAAAGGAACAGAACACAAATGGCAATACGATAATTTTGAAGGCCGTACATTGATAGAACCCGCCGTTGCCAAGGCGCTCGGTATTGAAACAACACTGGCTGGTGAGAAAACATTACACGAAACTATTAGTGTTTACGGAAAAGTGATTCCATCCGCGCAGGGTATGAGTAACCTGTCTGCACGTTTTCCTGGCGTAATTAAATCTATAGCTGTCGATATTGGTGACCCGGTTTCAAAAGGTCAGGTATTAGCAACAATAGAAAGCAATGAAAGCCTGAATGTATACCGTATCAAATCTCCTATTAATGGTGTAATTACAGAGCGTAATGTCAGTGTTGGGGAACAAACTCATAGTAAAACGATATTTAAAGTGGTCGATGCTTCAAAAGTATGGGTGGAATTATCTTTATTTCCAGCCGATCGCCAACGCGTAAAAAATGGTGCTGCCGTTAAAGTCATCAACCCCGTTACCGGTGCTGCAACAACTGGACATATAGTCGGTATCAATGTTGCGACTGACGCTAACCAGGCAGTCAAAGCACGCGTAGCTATTGAAAATGGAAGTGAGAATTTTATACCTGGCAGCTTTGTTAAAGCACAAGTTGAAGTGGCACAACATAAAGTCAAACTTGCGGTTAAAAAAACTGGCCTGCAAGCCTTTCGTGACTTCACTGTTGTTTATGCCAAGGTAAAAGATGAATATGAAGTACGCATGCTGGAACTAGGCCGTGAAGATGAAGAGTGGATAGAAGTACTGGGTGGACTGAATGCGGGTACCCGTTATGTCAGTGAAAACAGTTATGTTATTAAGGCCGATATTGAAAAATCGGGCGCTTCACACGATCACTAAGGATAAATCATGCTTGACTCTATAATTAATTTTTCTTTACAACGGCGAGGCCTGGTACTGTCTCTGGTCTTGGTGCTGATGTTATTAGGTGGTTGGAAATTTACTCAACTACCGATCGATGCAGTACCTGATATTACAAATGTTCAGGTTGTTATTAATACCGAGGCACCCGGTTATACCCCGCTAGAAGCGGAACAACGGGTAAGCTTCCCGGTTGAAACTGCAATGTCGGGGATACCTAATCTTTCTTATACTCGTTCTGTTTCTCGCTACGGTTTATCACAGGTTACCGTGGTATTTGAAGAAGGCACAGATATCTACTTTGCACGCCAGTTAGTCGACTCGCGTTTAAGTATTGCCAAGTCTCAAATCCCCGCAAAGCTTGAACCGGAACTGGGACCGATAGCAACCGGGCTGGGTGAAATATTTATGTTCACCGTGGATGCAGAACCTGGAGCTGTTAATAAAGATGGCTCCCCCATCACGCCAATGGATTTACGCACGGTACATGACTGGATCATCCGACCACAGTTAATGCGCGTAGCTGGTGTGGCTGAAGTGAATCCAATCGGTGGTTTCAAAAAAGAAATCCTCGTTGCCCCTGAACCGGCCAAACTTCTTGCTTACAATGTCTCATACAACGATGTAGTAAACGCAATAGAACAAAACAACAGTAATCGCGGTGTTGGTTTTATTGAACGTACTGGCTCACAATGGTTAATGCGTGTCCCCGGGCAGGCCAATAGCTTGAATCAGTTACGCCAAATCGTTCTTAAACAGCATAATGGTATACCGATCAGTATTGCTGATGTTGCCACGGTCAGTTTAGGCAAAGAATTACGTAGCGGATCCGCAACGCAAAACGGACGTGAAGTTGTCATGAGTACGGTCTTTATGCTGATTGGTGAGAACAGCCGTACCGTAGCAAATGATGTCGCGATTAAACTAGAAGAAATTAAATCTAGTCTACCGGATGGCATTACTGCAACAGCAGTGTACAACCGTAGCAGCCTGGTTGATAAAACACTAGACACGGTACAAAAGAACCTTATTGAAGGTGCCCTGCTGGTCATTGCAGTCTTATTCTTTATGGTAGGTAATGTACGAGCCGCCTTATTAACGGCATCTGTTATCCCAATCGCCATGTTGATGACTATTACAGGCATGGTGCAAAGCAAAGTCAGTGCAAACTTAATGAGTTTAGGCGCACTTGATTTTGGTTTAATTATTGATGGTGCCGTTATTATTGTAGAAAACTGTTTACGTCGTCTTAGCATGGAAAGAAAAAGAGGTGAGCTTGGACTTAATGAACGCTTATCAATTGTATTTGATGCAACACGCGAAGTAATACGTCCAGCCCTGTTTGGTGTTTTCATAATAACGGCGGTTTATATTCCTATCTTCGCACTTAGCGGTGTTGAAGGAAAAATGTTTCACCCTATGGCATTAACCGTAATTATTGCCCTGGTTAGCGCAATGATTTTATCAGTAACATTTGTGCCTGCAGGTGTCGCATTGTTATTCCGTAAACCAATTGAAGAGAAAGAAGGTAGAGTAATCAAGATAGCAAGAGAATTATATAAACCGGCCTTGTTACTTTCTATCCAATACCGAAAGCAAGTTATTATTTCCGCGGTATTACTGGTAATTATTTCACTGGCATTAATTCCACGCCTTGGTTCAGAGTTTGTCCCCAACCTGGATGAAGGTGATATTGCGATGCATGCATTGCGTATTCCGGGTACATCACTTAGTCAGGCAACTGAGCTGCAGATGGCTTTGGAACCGACCATCAGAAAATTGCCAGAAGTAAAAACGGTTTTTGCTAAAGTTGGTACTGCAGAAGTAGCGACCGACCCGATGCCGCCAAGTGTTTCAGATACATTTATTATTTTAAAGGATAGGGATGAATGGCCCGATCCAGGTAAGCCTAAAGCACAAGTTGTAAAAGAACTTGAAGAGCTGGTCACCCCTATACCAGGAAATCGCTACGAGTTTTTGCAACCAATACAAATGCGGTTTAATGAATTGTTGGCAGGTGTACGTTCAGAACTGGCAATAAAAGTTTTTGGTGATGATTTTGAACAATTGATTCAACTTGGTGAAAAAATCAAAAAAGCCGTTAACACGGTAGAAGGTGCCGCTGACGTTGCCGTTGAACAAACTACTGGTTTACCGGTGATGACCATCGTACCCAGGCGGGATACCATGGCACGTTATGGTTTAAATATTCACCAGTTACAAGAAACATTATCAACTGCACTTAGTGGTCGTGTTGCCAGCCAGTTGTACGAAGGTGACAGGCGTTCAGAAATTGTCGTTCGATTACCAGAGAAGTTACGTAGCAACTTAATGGAGCTTGAACGTTTACCGATTCATCTAACTAATGGTAATTACGTACCATTATCTGAAGTTGCCAGTCTTAAACAGATAGTGGGTTATAACCAGGTATACCGGGAGAATAGTAAACGTCGCATCGTGGTCACAGCTAATGTACGTGGTCGTGACCTCGGATCATTTGTTAAAGATGTACAACAGGCAGTTGAAGAAAAGGTAGAAGTTCCCGCTAGTTACTGGATTGAGTACGGTGGCACTTATGAAAAACTCCAATCAGCAACTCAACGTTTAATGATTGTCGTGCCATTAACATTAGCCCTGGTTATTGGTTTACTTATTATGGCTTTAGGTTCATTTAAAGATGCCATGATTATTTTCTCAGGTGTACCACTGGCACTCACCGGCGGCATAGTTGCGCTATTACTACGAGATATTCCGTTTTCTATTTCTGCCGCGGTTGGCTTTATCGCTTTATCAGGTATCGCGGTATTAAACGGATTGGTCATGGTCGCCTTTATTCGTGACTTATTACAGCAAGGCAAACAACTCAGTGATGCCATTATTGAAGGTGCGTTAACCAGGCTGAGGCCGGTATTAATGACGGCGCTGGTCGCGGCATTAGGTTTTATCCCTATGGCGCTTAATACGGGAATAGGCTCTGAAGTGCAACGCCCCCTGGCAACAGTAGTAATAGGTGGAATTATTTCTTCTACACTGTTAACGCTGGTAGTGCTACCTGCACTATATAGCGTTATACATAAGGGAGCTCAACATTCTACAACCTGATAATGAGTTATATCCGAATTCAAAGTTCAAAGAGGTTAAACGAAAAAGGCCCGGATAAAATCCGGGCCTTTGAAATATGGTGGCTACACCTAGATTCGAACTAGGGACCCCAACATTATGAGTGTTGTGCTCTAACCAGCTGAGCTATGTAGCCATA
>CAMYJG010000034.1 GCA_947258695.1 uncultured Ectothiorhodospiraceae bacterium
AGCGATACATTGTTACTGTTTTGTCGCCCGGAACGTGTAAAATACACGTCATGACGGCCCACACAATAATGATTCAAGGTACCACTTCTGACTCTGGTAAAAGCACCCTAGTAGCTGGGTTATGTCGTATTTTAAAGAATCGAGGCCAACGCGTTGTACCTTTCAAACCGCAAAATATGGCGCTCAATAGTGCAGTATCCATTGATGGCGGAGAAATTGGTCGAGCTCAAGCAGTTCAGGCACAAGCCGCTGGACTCGAACCACATAGTGATATGAACCCGGTTTTATTAAAGCCCAATACAGATACCGGAGCCCAAGTAATCATTCATGGTCATTCAGTAACCAATCTCGAAGCGGTCGATTATCATAATTACAAACCTACCGCGATGAAGGCTGTGCTCGAATCTTATCAGCGTTTAAAGCAACAATATGACTGGATTATTGTGGAAGGTGCAGGCAGCCCAGCTGAAATCAACCTGCGGGATCGTGATATTGCCAATATGGGGTTTGCTGAAGAAGTCAATTGCCCTGTCATTATTGTCGCTGATATTGATCGCGGCGGCGTTTTTGCACATTTAACAGGAACCCTCGATTGCCTGTCTACTACAGAACAAAACCGCACACTCGGATTTATTATTAACCGTTTCCGAGGTGATATCTCGTTATTAGAACCTGGACTTGACTGGCTGGAAAATAAAACAAGTAAAAAAGTCTTTGGCGTTTTGCCATATTTAAACGGTTTTCATCTTGAAGCAGAAGACCGGGTCACAACAGAACAGGTTATTGATTCATCGCTTGATGTCATCAATATTGTAGTCCCTGTTTTTCCACACATAGCCAACCACACGGATCTGGATGCATTACGATTACATCCCCAGGTTAACTTGCAATATGTGGCAGCCAGCCAGGTTAAACCTGATGCGGATGTGATTATTTTAGCGGGCAGCAAAAGTGTGCAATCTGATCTTAACTGGTTAAAACAACAAGGTTGGCAAGAGCAACTACAAAAACATTTACGCTACGGCGGTAAAGTCATTGCTATTTGTGGTGGTTACCAAATGCTGGGAAAAAAATTACACGACCCAAATGGAATAGAAGGCCCCGCTGGAAGTAGTGATGGACTGGCTTTACTTGACTTTGAAACAAGCTTAGAAACACAAAAACAACTCACGCGTGTGAGTGGTCGTTTTAGCTGGGATAACGCGGCGGTATCAGGTTATGAGATTCATATGGGTATTTCTAAAGGACCGGCTCTTGCTAAGCCAGCTATACATTTAGACGATAAAACAGATGGTGTTATTTCGGAAGATAACCAAATTATGGGTACCTATTTACATGGCTTGTTTGATAAAGAAACAGCCTTGCATAGTTTATTACGATGGGCTGGACTGAAAGACATCGAAAAGTTTAACTATGATGATCTTCGTGAACGTGAATTAGATCGTTTAGCTGAGGAAATGCGACAGTATATCGATATAGATTTATTGTTAAAACAATGTTCTGAATATAACTAAGTGAAAGAAAATAATAAAAATCTTGTCATTTATGGCTATTTAAGTGCAATTGCAGCAACCTTGTTCTGGTCTGGTAATTTCACGGTTGCCCGCGGTGTAATTGAAAGCATTCCACCAGTCAGCCTTGCCTTTTGGCGCTGGATGACCGCTGTAATTATATTAATGCCCTTTGCTTTGACTAAATTATTTTCAGACTGGAATATTATAAAGAGTAACATTAAATATATCACCATCACTTCTATCTTAGGCATTTCTTTATTTAATACTTTAATTTATATCGCCAGTCATACCACAACGGCAATAAACCTTTCATTAATTGCTATTACATTCCCTGTCTTTATTATTGTTTTTTCAAAATATATATTTAATGAACCCATTACATTAAACAAATGGATGGGAATAATTCTAGTAGCTGGCGGTGTCATTACATTAATCACAAAAGCTGACTTTTCAATACTAAAATCTATATCGTTTTCAATAGGCGATTTATGGATGTTGCTCGCAGCGATTATCTTTGCAATCTATAGCATCTTGCTAAAAAAGAAGCCGGTAAAATTAAGTACACGTTCTTTTCAGCTCAGTACATTCATAATAGGTTTATTATTTTTATTGCCATTTTATATTTGGGAATCTTTAAATACCAACTTTCAAATTCAATCGGTGAGTAATAATACGCTTCTCTCCATTCTCTATTTAGGTCTATTTGCCTCTTTATTTTCATATGTATTATGGGGAAAAGCAGTTGCAACCATAGGACCTACCAAATCGTCCATTATCTACTATACACTTCCTATCTTTAGTGGTTTGCTGGCATACATCATGCTCGGAGAAAAAATTGAAGTAATTCATATAATAAGCATGTTATTAATCATGGCTGGTGTTTTAACTGCAATGTCTGAAAGAAAATTTTCTTCAAACTAATAGTCATAATTAAGGTTATTACAACTATAATATTAGTTTTACTCATATTATGATGTTTATGTAAATAACGATTCTATTTGGTAGAAAAATATGGATTTTGAATGGGTTGCAATTGCACTTGGTGATGTTACCTGGATTACCCTGGCTTTCATTCTGGGCTTTCTTGCCAGGCTTATAAATCTGCCGCCATTGGTTGGATTCCTGGCAACCGGCTTTGTACTTAATTACCTGGGAGCAACAAGCGGAGTCACGTTACAAAAGCTTGCTGATCTGGGTATCACCCTGCTGCTTTTTACTGTAGGCCTAAAATTAAACCTTAAAGTATTAATCAGACCGCAAGTGTGGTCTGTCACACTGCTACACATCTCTCTTATTATTGCTATTTTTGGCACCCTAATTTTCAGTTTAGCTGTATTAGGTGTTCCTATATTTTCTGAATTAGATCTTAAATTATCAATATTACTTGCTTTTGCTTTAAGTTTTTCAAGTACTGTCTTTGTGGTAAAGACACTTGAAGACCAGGGTGAAATGCGATCATTACACGGTAGGATATCTATTGGTATCTTAGTCATGCAAGACCTGGCAGCCGTTATTTTTCTTGCCGTTGCCGCGGGAAAATCGCCTTCGGCATGGGCTTTATTATTATTTTTAGTCTTCCCATTGCGTCCATTGCTTCACTATATGTTACAGAAGACGGGACACGGTGAATTGTTAATTCTTTATGGTCTTGTGCTGGCACTCGGCGGAGCAGAACTATTTGAATTTGGCGGTGTAAAAGATGATATTGGTGCGCTTGTTATGGGTGTATTAATTTCAACTCATCCTAAAGCCACTGAAATAGCAAAATCAATGTTAGGATTTAAAGATCTATTCCTGCTTGGCTTCTTCCTCACTATCGGTATGTCTGGACAACTGACCGTGGAAGCGTTGATTATTGGTATTTTACTTGTGCCGTTTATTTTCATTAAATCAGCATTATTTTTTACTTTATTAACTGGTTTCAAATTACGTGCACGAACAGCATTACTATCGAGCTTAAACCTCTTGAACTACAGCGAGTTTGGTTTGATTGTAGCGGCAATAGGTGTATCTCAAGGCTGGATAAATGCAGAGTGGCTGACAATCATCGCAATTGCACTATCACTTTCTTTTGTGGTTGCTGCCTCACTTAATAATATTGATGACAAACTATACCTGCAATTCAGAACATTCTGGATGAAGTTTCAACGCAGAGAAAGACTTGATGATGATCTAGTACTAGATACTCATGGTGCAACCATCGCCATCTTTGGCATGGGACGTGTCGGCAGCGGAGCTTATGAAAAAATGCGGCAACGCCATGGTGAAACCGTCGTTGGCGTAGATTTTGACTCCTACATCGTTAAACGACATCAGTCAAAAGGCAGGAAAGTGCTGCATGGTGATCCCAGCGATGCTGATTTTTGGGAAAAAATTGAAAAAGATCATAGTATTGAACTTGTTATGTTGGCCCTGCCAAATTTAAAAGCTAATTTAGACGCACTCGAACAACTACGACAAATATCCTTTCCAGGACGCATTGCTGCTACCGCAAGATTTAAAGATGAAGTAAATTTATTAAAAGAAGCAGGAGCAACCGCGGTATTTGATATTTATACTGAAGCTGGTGTAGGTTTTGCTAACCATGTAGAAATAAACACTGATACGAATTACATATAACATAATAATTATTTCTTAAAGGGAAAAGTCTTTCATAAGAGGAAATAGAGCTCGTTAAAGGTTAAACGAGCCAACCGGTAACAGTGAGAAGACCGAGTAAAACTACCCAAACAATAATGGAACGTTTAACTAATGACAGGGCATGTAACATTCCGGCAGTGTCGACTTCTTCTTCCTCATGCTCTTCACGTTCAATACGATGTGCATATCGCAGTGCACCAACGCCACTGACAACGATAAACTCTTCGCTATCGCGTAACCAGAGATCAGATACCCCGTTCCAGTAACTCATTGTATCGACAAAATTTCCCGCAATGTCATTTTCATTTATTTGATTTTCTTTTAATAAGCACGTTACTCGAAACAGTACTGCACCAACAGGACCAAGAAGAATAAACCAGAAAAAGACACCCAATAACCGGCTATTGGCCTGTAATAAAATATCTTCTTTTACGGTTTGAGCCAACTGCAGCGGCGGCTCTGAAATTTCACGGGCGGCCAGTATGCTTGCGTGAAAATTAGCCCCTTCAAAATCCTTATTCTCAAATGCAGTACGCACATTTTGTACATCTTCTTCAAGATCGCGGGGACCAATCATAAAAATTAAAACGGCAATCCCAAACAAAAACCCAAATAATCCCAACACATTACCCAGCATGGCACTAACCAGCCAAACAGCAAATAATGCACCTGCCACAACAATAACTAGTGTTACTGTGCCATTCTGAAAGGAAAAAGTGGGGAGTTTTGCTCTTAACCAGCTGACATAACGAAAGAAAAAGTTAAAACGCCTCATTTCCGAGAGGCTGGAAATAAAGTTCTCTGCAATCAAAGCAAAAATAACACTTAGTAAACTCATAATAGGTAGTTTCTAGCTAAAAGCCTGTAAATGCAAGCTTGTTACTAAAACATATTGAAAAATATTCAGGAAAATCATGCCATTAGAACAGTCTTCATGTTCTATTTTAAGTTGACAGTAGTATCTCTAAACGCGGCCAGTCAAAGGCTTTGCCAGGATCCGATTTACGCCCGGGCGCAATATCACAGTGACCCGCGATTGTTTTTGTCGTTAAAGCCGGATAAGCATCAATTAAACTCTTGAGTAAATGACTTAAAACATTGTACTGACTATCGGTATAGGGTGTTTCATCTTCGCCTTCCAGCTCGATACCAATAGAAAAATCATTACAGCAATCACGGTCTTCATAACAGGAAACGCCGGCATGCCAGGCACGTTTATGCAATGGCACATATTGTACCAATTCACCATCTCGTCGGATCAATAAATGAGAAGAAACTTTAAGCCCTTCTATTTCCTTAAAATACGGATGTTCATTTGGGTTTAACTGGTTAGTAAAAAGCTGATCAATATAATGATTGCCAAATTGACCTGGTGGTAAACTTATACCGTGAATGACAACTAAAGAAATATCCTTTTCATCAGGGCGTACGTCACAATTGGGCGACATCTGTAGTCGCGCTTCCTGGACAATACCTGAATCGATATCAATTTTCATAATACTTTAAAATATTAATTATTTACCTGCCATACCGCGTAATACCATATCAGTAAAACTGATAATACCTAGCATTTTTCCCTGTTCAATTACCGGAGCCCGCGACAAACCAAATTTTTCAAATAAGCGAGCGCAATAGCGGATATCCATATTCGGGTCTACTGAAATAACGGGTTTTGCCATGACTTCATAAACATTGACCCGTTCAGGTGCACGATCTTTTGCCAGTATATACTTTGCAATATCAGAGAGTAAAACAACCCCATATTCATCATTTTCATCTCGTTTATCAACAATCAATGTTTTAGTTTCGGTATGTTTCATTTTATTAAGTGCTTCGGATACTGTGGTCATACCATCAATAATATCGAAATTTTGTTTCATTACATCTTTTACACGAATAATTTCTTTAGTTGTCATAACTCTTCCTCCACAACTTCAGTTAATGTTTCCACCTGGTGAGCTATGCCAAGCGCATCCTCAACATCAATTTTAAACGCAATACCTGTTCCGGGTTTACTATCAAACTCACCAACAATTCCAATACGTTCAAGAATTTTTCGTGATAGATGTTCTTCTACCAACATTAATATCATGTCACGCTGAGTTTCCAGGGTTAATCCAAAAAATGTTTTACTAGTTTTTAAGCCTTCACCACGAGCATGATTAATCACGGTCATACCTGTTGCACCTTCTGTTCGTGCCGCAGCTATAACTGCATCCGTTTTATCATCCTCAACAAGGGCAATGATTAATTTAAAATGCATTTAACTCCCTCCATATTTTATCCCTTGCGGGTACTTATTCATTATGGTTTTTACGACTACGCCATTCACTAAGCTGTGCGTATGCCATAACCGAAATAATTGGACACAAACTGGCAAAAGCAATCAGACCAAAACCATCCAGGATTGCACTACGTCCAGGTATTGTTGTCGCTAAGCCTAACCCCAGAGCCGTAACCAGGGGTACCGTTACTGTAGAAGTTGTAACACCACCTGAATCATAAGCCAGGGCAATAATCATCTTGGGAGCATAAAATGTTTGTATAATTACAATAAAATATCCCACGATAATATAATAATGCAGCGGTGTCCCGGTCACGATACGAAATGTACCCAGGCCAATGCCAAAGGCAACACCAATAGCAACGGCCACCCTTAAACCATTAATACCGATAACGCCTGCGGAAACTTCATTTGCTTTTATTGCAACCGCTATCAAAGCTGGTTCAGCGATAGTCGTGGAAAAACCTATGGCCAGGGCAAACAGGTAAACCCACTTATAATCCTGCCAACGTACAACCTCTGCTACTTTTCCTACACCATAAATAAAATCTGGATCAGTTAATTGTTGCGCCATTAACTCACCTAAAGGAAATAATGCCTCTTCCAATCCCACCAGAAAAAAAGCCAGCCCAATCAAAACGTATATAAAACCAACAATCACTTTCCCCATATTGGGTATTGGTTTTCTAATGATTAGAAACTGGAAACCAAAAATAATTATAGCAATTGGTAAGATATCAAGAATTGTATCTAAAGTGACATCAAATAAGTGAGTAAGAAGCTCCATCATATCAACATGCCATAACCCATTACAAAGATCATCGGCGTTAATGAAGCAAAGGCAATTAATCCAAAACCATCCTGCATAGGATTTCGTCCTTTAATACTTGCAGCAAGGCCGACACCCAGTGCAGTAACCAGCGGAACCGTAATGGTCGAGGTAGTTACCCCTCCTGAATCATACGCTATACCGATAATTTCCTTGGGAGCAAAAAAGGTCATAATCACAACCCCCATGTAACCACCAATAATCAGGTACTGAATCGGCCAACCTTTTATAATTCGCAATACGCCAATAACAATGGCCAAACCAACTGATAATGCGACTGTCACTCTTAAGCCAGCTGCATAACCAGAGCGCGCAGGCTCAGTATCGGCGATAACCTGGCCAATAGCTGCGACTTCAGCCGCCTTATTAGCAACCGCAATTAATGCCGGCTCGGCGATGGTTGTCCCGAAACCCAGTGAAAAAGCGAAGATGAGTAGCCAGACAACACTCCCCTTGCGAGCAAATGCATAAGCCATATTTTCACCGATAGGAAATAAACCGATCTCTAAGCCTTTTACAAACAAGCTTAAACCTAAAACGACAAGTGCAGTACCAACAAAAAGCTGCCCCATATTCGGGATAGGCTTTTGTAATACGAGTATCTGGAAAAAGGCAATAACAATTATAATTGGTAATAAATCACGGCTACTTTTCCATAAAGGCGATAAAATTTGTTGTAGTCTTTGTTTCATTCTGAAAATTGTTGCAGGTATCCCGGATAAACTACCGTTCTATTTTCACTATGCTCTCGCTGTGCAAGCACAGACAGGTTACAATTCATCATTATCACGAATACTTTACTGTGAAAAACAAATACATTCAATTATTAACATGATATTACCGCCAGACGATGAGATAAAAAAACAGGTGCAACAAGCTCTTGATGAAGATCTTGGCAGCAACACCAACCATCAATTCAGTAACCAGGATGTTACTGCGAGCTTAATTTCTGATGCGAAGGACGCAAAAGCACAATTAATCTGTCGTGAAAATGCCATTCTTTGTGGCAGTCACTGGTTTAACAGCGCATTCAAGCTGCTCAACAATAATATTCAGATAATATGGAATTTTAAAGATGGAGAAGAACTACATACTAACGATGTTATTTGTGAAATAACGGGAAATGCTCGTCATATATTAACCGCAGAACGCACCGCATTGAATTTCCTGCAAACCTTATCAGCTACTGCAACACAAACTCAACTTTATGTAAAAGCCATCGAAAAAACTGGATGTAAAATTTTAGATACTCGTAAAACCATTCCTGGCTTACGACTTGCACAGAAATATGCTGTTGCTTGTGGTGGTGGTGTAAATCACAGGGTGGGACTATACGACATGGTGCTGATTAAAGAAAATCATATTCATGCGGCAGGTTCGATTCATGCAGCAGTAGACCAGGCACGACAGCATTTTTCTGAACTGAAAATTGAAGTTGAAGTAGAAAATATCGATGAACTGCAACAAGCTATCGACTGTAATGTTGATCGAATATTGCTCGACAACATGAATATCCCTACTTTAAAAAAAGCGGTTCAACTTAATAACAAAGATATCGATTTAGAAGCTTCAGGTAATATTACACTGGAAACAATACGCTCAATTGCAGAAACAGGTGTAAACTATATCTCGACAGGTGCGATAACAAAAAACATTAATGCAATAGATTTTTCTTTACGCTTAATTGATGAAAACTAAGTTTAGTTTTCAGCTTCCAGACCCGGTGAGCGAAGTTCATAGACTTTAAAATCTCTTTTTGTATAAATAATTTCACCCAAACGAACAGGCAAGTGAGAACCGTTAGCGCGAATTAATTTTAATGGCTGGCCTTTAACATAATGCATACTTGTCTTAATGATTAAATTCCATTCGCCACGTACATTTTTTATCAATATTACCGCTTTTGCAGTAGATGAATCCAACTCACCTTGATCCTGCACTCCCGCGGTTTCTGCATAATTAGATAAACGAACAATCGCGACTTCAACTTGTTTAGAATTCGGCCTGTTTAAGCGCCTGACAAAACCAAGTACCGGGTGGTCCTTACTGTCGGGCATGGTAAACGCGACCAGCATATCAATCTGAATCGGGTTACTAAAATCGGTCTCTTCCGTACCAATTAATAACCCCCCCGTGCTAAAGTTAGAAATAGTCCAGCTTGCTTGCATGTGATGTTTATCTTCCTCAGCCAACATTGCTGAAGACATCGCAAGTGTATCTATAAACTGTCTTGATTCTTTTACCCGCCTTTGATCCGGGTTGATTAAGTCTTTTAACAGCCGGTTAACTTCATGAAAACCAAAATAAACACTTAAATTCGAAACATCAAAAGATGTATGTCGCTTTTGCCTTCTTTCACGTGAAGTTAATCCCATTATCATTAGTTCAATAACCGGAACGCGATCGACTTCATTTATTTCAGCCAAAGGTTTACTAAACTTACTTTCATCATAACTTTCTAAAAATTGTTGCTTACCAATTTCTTTATGATCTTTAACCAGGGTGTTATATAAATGACTATAATCAAACTTAATCATAGGTGATGGGAAGTTATTATTACGTTGAAATACGGGGGGTGCCTCATTTTTAAAATGAGTGAGTAAAAAACCTGGTTTTATCTCCATACCATCATCTGCAACAATGCGTAATCCTTCTCCTGCAAGTAAATCCAGGTAACCATCAGGCACATGAAACATACGAGTTGGCCAGGTAGTTACATCTAACAAGCCAAACAGCTGAACAGATAAATAAAGTTTTCTAACACTCGACGTCGGAACACCACCCTTTCTTAACTTATCTGATTGTTTACGAACACCAATTAAACCAATTAATTCATAATCGCCATCAATCATATTATGGTGTGCAAGAGAAAAGAATATCTGGTTACAATGCTGCCAGGAAATTTTAGGGAGCTTTTGATAACGTAACGCACGTAAACGTTGCTCTAAACGAATCAGTTCAAGAGAGCGGGCTCCAAACTGGTATGCCTGCTTGTCATACTTTTTTTTGTTCTCTGAATAAAAATCACGAAACAATAGCTTATAAGATATGGCCAGCTGATGAATAGCATCAATACTTGCTATCAATGCACTTCTTCTTTCCCGGCTTTCAGGTAAACTATTTTCCGTTTTCTGATACTTGTCATACCAGAGTAAAACAACGGAATATATTTTTGAAGCAAGTAAATCTGTGAGTTCTTTTCTTTGTTTAGGCTGTAATACAACCCTGTTAATTTTCTGTAGCGTAACTGTTGCTTCTTCGAGTAAACGAACAGGTAATTTTTTATACGTTTCAAAAATATGATTTATTTTATCGCGATCCAGATCATTTTTTTCTGCACTTTTAAAAGGCAAAGATAAACCGGACAAATCACCAAAAATAGACGATTTTTTCGTTTGAGTGCGTTGCAGCTCTCTTTTCTCTTGTTCAGTTCTGCTAAATAGGTTCATGGCGCGCTTAATGATTTCTGGAATTCGTATAACTTACTTAAATTTAAGACAAAATTTCTAATAATTCAAATTTCTTGACGAAGCAAGCTCACAGAATTCAAGCAAGTCTATCGTACAACCATGCAAAGTTCGATACTAAGTATAAGGGGGGAGGATCTTAGCTATTTTTTATCCGAACAATAACTTCTAAACCTGAAGATTCAGTACCTTGGGGTAAATTCGGTAATTTGTCGATATGAATGGCATCTGCAGGAATATCTGTAAGCTCTCCACTATCAATATTATAAAAATGAAAGTGTTTTGACACATTTGAGTCATAAAAAACTTTACTTGGATCAACGATCACTTCTTTCACTAATCCTTTTTTCGCAAACAAGCCCAGGGTATTGTAGATCGTGGCTTTAGAAGCCGTTGAACTACTTTCTTGGTTAACCATTTTCAAAATTTGTTCCGCGGATAAATGTTGCGGGCGAGCAAATAAAATCTGGGCAATTTCTACCCTCTGAGTAGTTGGTGTCACCCCAGATGCTTTTAATTTACTGACTATGTCATCGCGATTACTCATCACATACCTCAACAAAAATACCTGATATAAAGTATAGATTATCCTGTTAGACAAAGTCTAGAAAACAAGCCATTTCACACTTTTTCTATCCGATAAGGAGCTAGATCAAAGCTCAATGGCCGATTTAAGATGAGATCGGCGGCCAAATGTGCCGAAGCAGGGCCTAAAACCACACCGTTTCTAAAATGCCCTGCGTTCAGGTACAAGCCCTCTATCCCTGGAACTGAGCATATATAAGGTATACCGTCTGTCGAACCCGGGCGTAAACCCGCCCAATGGTGCTCAACCTGGGCATCGTGTAAACAGGGAATAATTCTAGCGGCTTGCTTAGCCAATTCTTCACGTGCGGTTAAAGTGGTCGATTTATCAAATCCTGAATGCTCAGTGGTACTTCCAACTAAAACACGTCCATCTCGACGGGGTATGACATAGCGATCTTCACTTAAGGTAATCCTTTTCACTGTGCCAGGGTTTGTTTTGTATAAAATCATTTGCCCCTTGACCGGCTTTACTGAAATATCTTTATCTTTCAGCAAGTTAGCACTCCATGCCCCTCCCGCAATCAACACCTTATCCGCTTTAAAATCACCTGCAGAACTCGTAACACCCAACACTTTCCCCGCGCCCGTTAAGAACCCAGTCACCTCGGTTTGCTCGATAAAGTTCACATTGCGTTGCATAAGATACTGCCTGAGTGTTTTAACCAAGCGTGGATTACGTACCTGGCGAACCTCCGGCATCCAGATTGCCTTATCATGAGTAACTAGCTGTGCTGACAACTCCGGTTCTAACTCAAAAACTTCTTTTTTATCAATAAGTTGCAGGTTAGCCTGCCAGGCTTTACTCCATTTAACTGCCGCCTCCTGCTCAGCGCTAATAACCAGTAGACCATTTTTAATTAATTCAGCATCAAGCCCTGTTTCACTAAGCATTTCTTCAATCAATTCAGGGTAATAAGACTGGCTCCACCTGGCCAATACACTGACCGCATCAGAATATCGCCATGGATATAAGGGAGAAATAATGCCACCGCCCGCCCAGGACGACTCATGACCTGCCTGACCTTGATCAATAATGCTGACCTTCATACCGGCTAAAGACAGCTCCCTTGCTGTCAACATACCGATAATTCCCCCGCCAATAATTAAAATATCGGACATTTTTGCAGTATTTCCTCTATATTTACTATATACCCAGAACCAGATTTTGCGCACAGTTTATGGCTATGGCCAGCCACTTATCTGTAATAAAGTTCCGAATATCTTCTATAACCTGACTTAAAAAACGAAATGGACTATAACATTGACATGATGAAAAATAACCACGGATTAACATTAATTGAGCTCATCGTTACTATGGCGGTATTTAGCATACTAGTCGCGATTGCTGCACCATCATTCAATGCGTTTACAGACAGTTCACGAAGAGCAGGTGAAGTAAACCTTTTGAGTGGTGCACTCTCCTATGCTCGAAGTGAAGCCATAAAGCGTAACAGTAATGTTTCTGTATGTGCCAGAACAAGTGGTGCAGAAACATGCAGTGGAGCAAATGATTGGAAAAATGGCTGGTTAGTATTTGATGATCCAGATAACGATGGTACTTTTGATGCCGGCGAAACATTACTACGTGTATTTAAGCCCATCTCAACTGGTAGCTCGATTACTGAAACATCTGGTACTCCTCTCTCATCGATAACTTATAAAGGTAGTGGTTTTATTACTGTTGCCAGTGCTGAATTTAAATACTGTGGTAATCGAGGAGCTATTGATGCAAGAGCGATTATTGTCAGCAGAACAGGTCGAGCACGATTGTCCATTGATGGTACTGATGCTGATAAAACACACGAAGATTCCAGTGGAACAAACTTAACTTGCCCTTAATAATTATGAAAACAAAAAAACATTCAAAAGGTTTTACATTGCTAGAAGTCATGTTGGCTTTGGTGATATCAGCAGTAAGTTTACTTGGCCTTGCCAGTTTACAAGCGCAAAGCTTAACGTTTAACCAAACAGCTTACATCCGTTCACAAGCCACCTATTTTGCTTACGACATGTTAGAAAAAATGCGCATGAATAAAACGCTTGCCAATACGGGTAGTTATGATCTTGCGTTAACTGATGTACCAAACTCAGCAACATGTTATGGAACAGGCTCTACATGCAGTCAGTCTGATTTCGCCGCCGCAGATAAGTATGAGTGGTATGACAACATTTCGACAGCGCTACCCGGTGGTGCGGGCTCTGTTTCGAGATCAGGGACGCCAACAATCGTTACCATAATTGTACAATGGGATAATCTCAATGCCGCTAATAAATCAAGTGTTCAAGTTAAAGGTGAACTGTAATGCTCTGTATTCAAATACATTCAAAAAAAGAAAAGGGTTTTACACTTATTGAACTGATGGTTTCTATTGTGATTTCATCCATCATTATGCTCGGTGTTGTTTCCCTTTACAGTACTTCACGTAAAGGACAAAAAATTAATGAATCAGTTGCACGTATACAAGAAAATCTACGTTTCGCAGCAGACATGATCACTCGTGATATTCGTATGGCCGGTTATTCTGGTTGTAAAAGCTCTTCTGTTTCTAATGTATTAGAAGATACAAGTTCTCTACCGTATAAATTTGAAAATGCAGTTACTGGCTTTGAAGCAGGCACTTCATTCCCTAGCCCCTTTCCGGCTATTGGAACAACGGCTGGACTACGAGTTGCAAACACTGATGCCATCGCTATTATTCGTGTCTCTTCAACCGGCTATAAAATTACCGGCCACAATGCACCCTCGGCTAAAATAACGATGGACGCTGCTGCAGCTGGTATTCAACCTGATGATATTCTGGCTGTAACGGATTGTAACCACTCGGCTATTTTCCGCGTTACGGGTCCGACTAACCCTGCTGGCCACATTGTGCATAACACCGGTGCCGTTGGCGCTGGCCCAAAAAATTGTTCAAAATATTTAGGTCCTATTACTAATCCAGGCAATAACTGTGCAGGTACGAATTCTACTTATAATTATAATGATAATGCACGCGTGCATAAATACATTATGCATGGCTATTTTATTGGTGTGAGCTCATCCGGAACCACAAAATCACTTTATATCATTGATTTAGATCAAGGGGTAACTACGGCAACAGAGTTAGTAGAAGGTATAGAAGATTTTCAAATAACTTATGGTATTGATCCAAATCTTACTGATGCAAATCCATTCCCTGTACGTTTTGTTAAAGCAAGTAATGTCTCAGCTGCAGATATACCCAAAATTGTAGCGGTTAAATTTGGTATGTTACTTTCATCGATACATGACGCAAAACAAAACGATGTCATTCCAAAACCCTATACTCTTTCAGATACGACTATCACCCCGACAATAGCAGATAAAAAACTACATTTTGTTTATAACACGACGGTTAAAATCAGAAATAAGGGAATACGATGAAAACTAATAAACAAACTATTATGTCGTTATCTCAACCAAAACAACAAAAAGGTATTGTGCTGATAATGGTTTTATCGCTATTACTTGCGTTAACTATTTTAGGTGTATCTTCAATGTCCACTTCTACACTTGAAACACGAATGGCAAATAATTTTCAAGATAGAAATAATGCATTTCAAGCAGCAGAAGCAGCCTTACGCGAAGGCGAACGGCTGGTTGAAACTTCCAGCTATGATGGAACAGAATTTAGCAACAACTGTAATAACGGCCTATGCCAGTGTACTGCGGCAGATTGTGCTTATACGGGTAATAGTGCTCTAACCTACTGGGAACAAGATACAGTTTGGAATACCAGTACTAAACATATGACCTACCAGACAGTTGATTTAGATCTTTCCTTGCCAGCAAAATACATTATTGAACACATGGGAAATGTCTGTCCTGATTCAAACCCATCATGCACTACATCCAACACTGATCCAAGAATGTTTCGAGTTACTGCCGTTGGTTATGGTTCAACTGCTAACGCAAAAGTAATGCTGCAATCCACTTACAAAAAATGAAATTTACTAGCTAAAACGCTTACGTTTAGAGGCAATTGTTATGATGTCCACACTCAAAAACCTACATTTCAATTCATTTGCTACTGCACTTGTATTATCGATGTTTTCTTCGCATGTTTTAGCGGTGCCGACGTCCTCAGATTTTGCAACGACTCCACCCGCAATATCGAGTTCATCCAGTACAAAACCTTTGGCCATGCTGGTGATGAGTAATGACCACCAACTTTTCTATAAAGCCTACAACGACTGGTCAGACCTGGATGGGGATGGCCAAATTGAAAGTACTTATAAACACGGTTTTGATTACTATGGTTATTTCGACTCATACAAATGTTATGAATATGACACGACCGATTTGCGTTTTGAACCTAGAGCAATTACCTCAGATAAATATTGTACTGCTGGTAACAACGGTTACTGGAGTGGTAATTTTTTAAACTGGGTCAGCATGACGCGTATGGATATCATGCGTAAAGTTTTATATGGTGGTAAACGTTCTACTGATAGCACATCTTTAACCATACTTGAACGTGCATATTTACCTTCCGATGCACATAGTTTTGCCAAGTTTGTGGATTCTAGCAGTATCGATATCAATGATTTAACCCCTTTTGCTTCAGGCCAGGACCTCACATTTTGTAATACCACCTATAACCCGAGTACTACTGACGAATCACAAAGTGCCGGTACGATAGCCATACCACCCCAGTTACGTGTCGCAAAAGGTGATTTTCGCTACTGGGCAGCGAATGAACGCTGGCAATGTACCTGGGATACTGAACGAGGTGACAACTGGAATAACCAAGCAGGCTCCAATTTACCTGCCAGCGCAGAAGGATACGATCCTGATGCTGCCACTGATCAGGCAACCTATGGCGGAGTCGGGCCTGAATTTGTTGTACGAGTAGAAGCATGTAATAGTAGTTTAATAGGTAAAGAGCGCTGCAGTTCATATACCTCAACGTCAGGCACCGTTTCTAAACCTATTGGATTACTCCATACTCACGGTGAAAATGAATCGATTAAATTTGGCTTATTAACCGGTTCTTATGCGAAGAATAAGTCCGGTGGTGTGGTACGTAAAGATATTTCTTTATTCACAGATGAATTGATAAAAGATGGTAATGGCGACTTTACTGGCCAATTTGATACAACAATAGATGGTATAGTCACGTCCATTGATAGAATGCGTATCAGCAAATATCAATACAGTTCTGGTTATTATAATCAATCAGATAGTTGCCCCTGGGGTTTAACATCCTTTAACGATGGCGAATGCTCTAACTGGGGTAACCCGGCAAGTGAAATGTACCTCGAAGCAGTCCGCTATCTTGCTGGTTTAAATAAGAATAGTTCCTTTGTTACAAATGCGAATGATGATACTGGCTATATCACTGGCTTAAAAAATGTCGGCAACTGGGTTGATCCACTCAGTGCCTCAAATTTTTGTGCTTCGTGTAACATTGTTATGTTGAATACCAGCGACTTTTCCTATGATGACGATGCTCTGAGTATGTCAGGCTTACCCGGAACGCCATCCGCGACAACGCTGACTAATAATATCGGTGTTAAAGAAGGTATTTCTGGTAACGAGTGGTTTGTTGGTGAGAATGGAGATGCTAGCCCTGACCAACTTTGTACTGCAAAAACGGTTACTAACCTTGGTGAAGTTAAGGGTCTTTGCCCCGGTTCCCCTCGTTTACAGGGTACCTATAACATGGCAGGTATCGCACACTGGGCGCACACTAATGATATTCGTGCCTTAACGGGTACTCAAAAAGTGACTACTTATGCCGTTGCCTTAGCCCCGGCAGTACCTAAAATTGAAATACCGGTACCTGGCGCGACCGGCAAATTTGTAAAAATTCTACCTGCTTGCCGAAATAGTGATTTAACACCTAATGCTAACTGCGCCATCGTTGATTTCAAAGTCGTTGTGCCTCATTCAGAAACGGCCGGTGTGGGTACCGGTAGCTTCTATGTAAACTGGGAAGACAGTGAGCAAGGCGGTGACTATGACATGGATATGAAAGGTAATATCAGTTATAGCATTACAGCCACCGGAATTACCGTCTCTACTACCGTAGATTTTAAAGCAGGCTCATATCCGATGGGCTTTGGTTATATCATCAGCGGTACAACTCAAGATGGTTACCGCGTACATTCTGGAACCGATAATTTTACTTCTACAGATCCAGATGGTCTTAATGACTGTAGCTCAAACTGTAATGTGGCCGATGGAACAACCAGTCAGGCTTATACACTCGGTACATCAACCGCGAACCTGCTGGAAGACCCTCTATTCTACGTTGCTAAGTGGGGTGGATTTACTGATTTAGATGGTGATGGTGAACCTTCAAACTCACTAGAATATGACTCTGTCATAAATGCAACCGGCGCATCAGGTACTGATGGCATACCAGATAATTATTTTCTATCACAAAACCCAACACAAATTGAAACTCAGTTAAATACCGTATTCTCAGCAATTTCTAACCGCCGTTCTGCCGGTAGCGCCGCAGCGGTTATCACCAATACTGTCACCAGTACGGCAATGGTTGTTCAAGGACTTTATCAACCTGAAATTAAGTCTGCTGATCAATCTCAAACTGTGCAGTGGGCGGGTTATTTACATTCTCTGTTAATTGATAAAGAAACTAATTTTAGAGAGGATAGCGACCAGGATGGTGTTCTTGATGGCTATGCAACAGATAAAGTCATTCAGTTCTTCTATGATTCAAATAATAACAGAACCCGTGTTAAGAGATTTAATACTTCTGATGGTAAAACACTGGTGCTTGATTCAATCGGTGAAATCGATGGCATAAAGTACCTATGGGATGCTAAACGTGAGCTAAACGAAATGAACTCAGGTGTTTTAGCGACAAACCGTACCTATACCGATGCTAATAACCTGTCAACGAATGCTAACTCTCAACGCTATATTTTCACCTGGCTTGATGATGACTTTGATGGTGAAGTCGATGCAAATGAACAAACTGCTTTTGAAGCTTCTAACTTTGCAACCAATGCAAGCGGTGATAATAATTTTGGATATTTCCATCTCCAGGCAGATAAAGATGGCGATTCGGATATTGATGTAGCTGACGCTCAAACCTTAGTAAATTATATTCGGGGGATTGATCCAGCACCAACAACACCACCAACACTAAGAAGCCGAACCATTGACTATGACAATGATGGTACTGATGAAGTTTGGCGTTTAGGTGATGTTATCCACTCGTCACCTGCAATTGTTGAAAGACCATCTGGTATTTGGCGGACTCAATACGGTGATACCACCTTTGATGCATTCACTGAACAATACAAAAACCGTCGAAATATTATTTATGTCGGTGGTAATGATGGCTTATTGCATGCCTTTAATGGTGGCTTCATTAACACTGCAACCAGTGCATATGCTTTAACACGTGCTCAAGCGGCTCATGAAACAGCTGCACCTGCCAGCCATAAGCTTGGTGCTGAAATATGGGCCTATGCACCAAAGAACTTGCTACCGCATATGCAATGGTTATCAGAACCTAATTACCCTAACCATGTTTCTTATGTTGATGGTGAAATAAAACACTTTGATGTTAATATTTTCCCCGATGATACAGATCACCCTAATGGTTGGGGCACAATCCTGGTTGCCACGATGCGTACAGGTGGAGGATCGAATGATACAACTAACGCAACAGATCTAGATATTGATGTTGATGGTGATTCAACGACAGATTTTACCGCGCGTTCATCGATCATTATTATGGATATTACCAACCCTGAAAAGCCACCCGTTTTACTCGCAGAGTTTAATGATGCAAACCTGGGCTTTACCACCAGCACACCTGAGTTAATGGTCTTTAGACAACCTCAATTATCTGATGGTGATTGGGCTATACCAAGTGTAAACGACTGGTATCTTGTTTTTGGCTCTGGACCAACAGATATAAAAACGTTCACAAGTACAAACGCAACCCCTAAACTCTATGCACTCAAGTTAAATGATATTGATATCGGGACGATTACTACTCCAACTACATTCGCAATTACAGCTAATAATTATGTTAGCTCACCTCATACGGCGCATTGGTCAAATCAATTTATCACTGACAGTGTTTACTTTGGCGTTGCAGGGGGCAGTACTGTTGCTTCACCGACAGGCTACCTTGGTCGTTTGAGTACATCGCAACTTATCGATGATACTGCTTTTTATGATTTAAGTAACTGGTCAACTTCTACTGTTATCAATCCAGTGCAACCTTTTGTATTTAAACCCACTACCGCCACCTCAAATGGAAAAAGATGGGTTTATGCCGGTACGGGTCGACGTTTTGTGACAGCCGATGATCTATTTACACCACAACAAAGTTATTATGGGATAAAAGAGAATTTATCGGTTACAAACGGGTTGCCTGATGGTACAACCTTTACAAGAGGAACAGCCAATTCAACCTTATCCAATGGCGAACTTCAGGCCGTAACAGGACTTCAGGTATTTGAAGATTACACAATGCTTGATCCACTCAATAATGTGCCAAACACTGTTACGGACTACTTTAGTTCACTTGAAAGTTATATGAATCTGGATAACGTTTCCGGTTGGTACAGAGATTGGAATACGGTAAATTCATTACAAGAACGTGTTAATGCAAACACACAGCATTTAACCCAACAACTAATTATAAACACGTTTCTACCTTCATCTGATGCTTGCAAAACCAGCGGCGCAACAAGATTCTATTCTCTATATAACATAACTGGTACAGCACATCCTGGTGCAGGTATAGGACTAAATAAAACTGTTACCAATGGTACTTCTAATCTGGTGACAGATTACAGTGAACACAGTGGAGAAAATTTTGGTACCCTCGTTTGCGTGGGTGGAAAATGCGGCCTAGTCATACAAGGAAGTGGGGGTGAAGATGGCAGTGGCGATAGAGACGGCGATGGTATTAGAGATGAAGATGATGATGATGATGATGATCCTGATTGCGATAAAGATCATCCTGATGCTACTACAATCGACGGCGGAATCACCTGGTCTTGTGTGAAAGGTACACCTGGTAAGGAAGGACGACAAAGCTGGCGTGAAATTTACTTAGAGGAAGAATTCTAAATGAAAAAAGCTATTATAAAAAAATCTCAAGGTTTTACATTAATTGAATTAATTATAACTGTTGCGATTTTAGGTATTATTGGTGCTGTAGCATTCCCAGCTTATGACCGCTATAAACGAAAGGGCTATCGCATGGATGCTATTAGTTACTTAACAACGGCTGCAGCATTTCAAGAAAACTGGATGGCTGAAAATGGAACTTATACCACTGATAAAACTAAGCTGGGAGGAAATACGACTGAACATGATCATTATAATATCACTGTAACCGGAGGCAGTACTTTTTTAATTACTGCTACTGCTAAAGGGGGACAAACAGCAGACACAGATTGCGCAACATTTACTATCGATAATATTGGAAGAAAAATAGCAAAAAAAAGTGATACTAGTGATAACTCTCAAAAATGTTGGGGAAGTTAACTAATCTTGTAATTCTTTAGGTAAAGAAAAAACAATATTTTCTTCTTTACCATCCTGGTTGTGAACTTCAGCCACACCCCACTCGCGTAATTTACCAATAACGTTTTCAACTAACTCTGCCGGTGCGGATGCGCCGGCGGTTAGACCAATTTTTTCTTTTCCTTTTAGCCAGTCCTGGTTAATTTCAGTCTCATCGTCTATTAAATAAGATTCCGTTCCAATTCGTTCAGCAACTTCTTTTAAGCGATTAGAGTTTGAACTGTTTGGGGAACCAACAACTAAAACAAGATCGGTTTCTTTTGCTAATTTTTTTACCGCATCCTGGCGATTTTGCGTGGCATAACAAATATCATCTTTTTTCGGTCCATGGATATTGGGGAAGCGTGCACGCAAGGCATCAATTACACTGGCGGTATCATCCATCGATAGGGTTGTTTGTGTCACGTAAGAAAGGTGATCGGGATTATTAACTTCCAGGTCATTCACATCGTCGACATCTTCCACCAGGTACATGTGACCACCCTGGCTTTCATCAAACTGACCCATGGTGCCTTCAACTTCAGGGTGTCCTATATGACCTATTAAAATACATTCATGTCCTGCCTTGCTATAACGTGTGACTTCCATATGAACTTTTGTCACTAAAGGACAGGTCGCATCAAATATTTTTAACTTGCGATCATTTGCTTCTTTACGCACCGCTTGTGAAACACCATGAGCACTAAATATCACGGTTGAATCATCCGGAATTTCATGGAGCTCTTCTACGAAAACCGCACCTTTGTTACGCAGTTCATCAACAACATATTTATTGTGTACTACTTCATGCTTAACATAGATTGGTGCGCCAAATATCTCCAGAGCACGTTCAACAATATCAATGGCGCGATCTACGCCGGCACAAAAACCACGTGGGTTGGCTAATATAACTTGTTTATTCATATTTTTAATATCTGTCAGGTTTAAGTTTGAATTTAGCCTTTTCAACCAAATTTACTATTCAACGTCATTCCGGCATTGTCTTAGCCGGAATCCAGTTGTTTAAAAATAGATTCCGGCTTAAAACCTGCCGGAATGACGAAAATATTTAAAGCTTGCTTCACTCAAGATATGCATAGCACATCATCCAGTATGACCTTAACCTGCGCTGCACGTTCTGGCCTCGTCGCTATGCTTCTCGCAAAGACAAAAAAACTAATGTTGCATTGGTTTGATATCAACAATTTCGACACTGAAAACAACTTCATGCCCGGCAAGTGGATGATTAAAATCCACTTTCACTTCATCAGCGTTGATTTCCATAATCGCACCAGGAATCTCCTCTCCTGAAGGCGTGCTAAAACCTATAATCATACCTTCCTCGATATTCAAATCATCAGAGAATTCAGAGCGCGGCATGGTATGAATATTTTCTTCATCAGGGAAACCAAAGGTATCGCGTGGTTCTATCGACAGGCTTTGTTTGTCCCCGACTTTTAAACCATATAACACCATTTCCAAACCTTGGATCATGGTGCCATCACCGATTTTAAATGTCATTGGCTCACCATCAACTGAAGCATCGGCAATCGTACCGTCTTCAAGCGCCAGGGTAAAATGCATGGTCACTTCACAGCCTGCACCTATTGTTAAAACTTCTACATCACCCATTTTTCTAATCCTGTTATATTTTTCATATTCCCTCCCCTACTAGGGGAGGGTCTGGGAGGGGGGAACAAATCTTAGTCTATTTCTTTCGTTCCGCGCGGTATTCACGAATACTGTCAATAATAAGTATGGCAACACCAATACTGATTGCAGAGTCCGCGATATTAAATGCCGGCCAATGTGAATTTTGATAATACACATCAATGAAGTCGACTACATAACCTAACCATATGCGGTCAATGACGTTACCGATCGCACCACCTAAAATTAACGCTAAGGCTGCCGCTTGCCATTTTTCATATTGTTGTAACCGTTTAAGCCATACAACAATCACAATACTGACAACGATAGCAATCACTGCAAAAAACCAGCGTTGCCAACCGCCAGCATCATGTAAAAAACTAAATGCTGCCCCGGTGTTATGCATTAAGGTCCAGTTAAACATCGGCATTACTGCAACCGGCTTATACAAAACTAAAGTAGACGAAGCGATGTATTTAGTGACCTGATCAAAGATCACGATAACAAAAGTGAGCCAAAGCCATTTCAACATAGTATTCAATTCCTTTTAGGCGTGCTCGCGCGGCTCACCCTCACCTTCGATATTATCAATACAACGACCACATAGTTCCGGATGCTTGTCATCCTTACCCACATCTTCACGGTGATGCCAGCAACGGGTGCATTTTTCATGCTCTGACGCGGATACCGCAACCCAGATTTCATCATTGCTTGATAAGGTGTAATGTTGTGCCTCAGCCGGAGGTTCACCGGCCAGGTAAACTTGTGCTTCTGAGGTAATAAAAACAAAGCGCAATTCATTTTCCAGTGTACTGAGCAGATCTAAAATTTCACGCCCGCAATACACTTCAACCTTGGCCGCAAGTCCAGAACCAATTTCACCCGCAACACGCAAGGCTTCCAGTTCTTTATTGACGCTTTCACGTACTTCGGTAACCTGGCTCCAGAACGTTAATGATTGCTCAGCCGCCTTATCATCACTGTACATGGTTGGCAATTCATACCAGGTATTAAGTAATACCGACTCATTGCGTTTACCCGGCATAAATCTCCATAACTCATCGGCAGTAAAACTACAGATAGGAGCTAACCAACGCACCATCGCTTCAATAATATGGTATATCGCTGTTTGGCATGAGCGCCGTGCGATACTGTCTTCTTGTGTGGTGTACTGACGATCTTTAATAATATCCAGGTAAAAACTACCCATCTCACCGGCACAGAAGTTATGAATTTGCTGATAAATTTGATGGAACTCATAGCTACCATAGGTCTCGACAACTTTATTTTGTAACTGGCGAGTTGTTTCCACTGCCCATTTATCTAATGACAACATTTGATCGGCATCGAGCATATCTTTAGCCGGATCAAAGCCATTTAAATTAGATAAAAGGAAACGCGCGGTATTCCGGATACGACGATAAGCATCCGCTGTGCGTTTAACAATTTCATCTGACACCGTCATCTCACCGCTATAATCGGTTGAGGCAACCCATAAACGTAAAATGTCTGCACCTAAATTTTTAATAAGCTTTTGCGGTGCAACCACGTTACCTTTTGATTTGGACATTTTCTGTCCCTTGGCATCAACGGTAAAGCCATGGGTTAACACTGATTTATACGACGGCTTGCCATACATCGCGATAGACGTTTTTAACGATGACTGGAACCAACCACGATGCTGATCGGAACCTTCCAGGTATAAATCAGCTGCCGGGTATTCGCTTAAACCTTCACGCTCATTTAAAACCACGTTATGTGACACACCTGAATCAAACCAGACATCAAGGATATCCATGGTCTTTTCATATTGCTCAGCATCATCACCGATATAGGCAGCTGCTTCCGATTCAAACCAGGCATTAACACCCTTCGCTTCAATATCAGATGCGACTTTGTCGACAATAGCATCGGAATCAGGGTGTAACTTACCGGTTTTCTTATTCACAAATAAAGGAATCGGTACACCCCAACTACGTTGGCGTGAGATACACCAGTCAGGACTGTTTTCAACCATGCCAATGATTCTAGCTTCACCCCAGTTTGGCATCCACTTGGTTTCTTTAATTGCTGCAATACAATCTTTACGTAAATTATTTTGTTCCATGCTGATAAACCATTGTGGTGTAGCACGGAAAATAATTGGACTCTTATGACGCCAGCAATGTGGATAACTGTGTTGAATTTTTTCTTCGTGGACCAACTTACTTTTTGCTTTTAAAACTTCGAGTACACTGTCATTCGCTTTAAAAACATGCTGCCCTTCAAACAATGGCGTACCTTCAAGAAACTTACCGTTGGTATCCACCGGGTTATCGACTTTTAAATGATACTTCTGGCCGACAATGTAATCTTCCTGACCATGACCAGGCGCGGTGTGTACTGCACCGGTACCCGCATCGGTTGTTACATGCTCACCAAGAATGATCGGGACTTCACGATCATAAAACGGATGCATAACTTTTAGTTCGTCAAGATCGGCACCTTTGCAGTAAGCCACAACTCTATAATCAGTAACGTCATAACGCGCCATCACATCACTCAACATATCTTGCGCAATGATTAAACGTTCTGCTACATGCGCACCGACGCCATCACATTGCACCACGGCATATTCTAATTCAGGATGAACCGCAACCGCCTGGTTGGCTGGCAAGGTCCAGGGTGTGGTTGTCCAGATAACAATAGAAACAGGACCTTCGCCACTTGCACCGTCTACACTACTACAACGCGACATGAGTGCTGCTTCGTTCAACACTTCAAAGCGCACATCTATTGCCGGCGATGTTTTATCTTCATACTCAACTTCGGCTTCGGCCAGTGATGAGCCACAATCAACACACCAATGCACCGGTTTTGAACCTTTATGCAGGTGACCGTTTTTAATGATTTTACCGAGTGAACGAACAATACCGGCTTCGAATTTATAATCCATCGTGAGGTATGGTTTTTCCCACTCAGCTAAAATACCTAAGCGTTTAAAATCTTCACGCTGGCCATCCACTTGCTTAGCCGCATATTCGCGACAGGCATCACGAAACTCGCTATGAGAAATTTTTACGCCGGCCTTACCTTTCTTTTTCTCAACCATGAGCTCAATCGGTAAACCATGACAATCCCAGCCCGGAATATAGGGCGCATCAAAACCACTTAAGGTTTTTGATTTAACGATAATATCTTTTAAAACTTTATTCACCGCGTGGCCAATATGAATATCGCCATTCGCGTACGGTGGGCCATCATGTAATATAAACGGAGGACGATTTTGCTCTTTGCAAAGTTCACGAATCTTGCCGTACAAATCTATCTCGTACCAGTTTTTCAAAAAAACCGGTTCACGTTGCGCAAGATTTCCTTTCATCGGGAAATCTGTTTTAGGTAAATTTAATGTATCTTTGTAGTCAGCCACGATTATTTTTCTTTATTTATAAACTTCGTTATGCAGCAAAGTATGCCTGCGCCTGTTCAACATCAAGTTGAATTTGTTGAGTTAATTCTTCAAGCGAATCAAACTTTTCTTCATTACGTATTTTTTTTAAAAAGCTTACCTGGATATGCCTGCCATAAATGTCCTGGTGAAAGTCTAATAAAAAAACTTCGAGCAATGCTATTGTTTTGTTAATTGTCGGTCTTGTTCCCAGGCTGGCAACGCCCTGTATCGGTTCCTTATCAAGCCCAAACACTTCAACCACGTATATCCCTTTTATGGGAGACGCTTGTCGATGTAAATGAATATTCGCGGTTGGGTAGCCTAATTCTCTTCCCAGCTTTTCGCCGTGAGCAACCCGGCCACTCATTCGATACCGTCGACCCAGTAATTTTTCGGCACTTGCCATGTCGCCGTTTTCTAATGCACGACGAATCCGGGTGCTACTAACGCGTTCGGCATCGATTTCAAAGGTGTGCATGCTCACCACTTGAAAGCCGTGTTGCTTGCCCGCTTCAACCAGCATATCAAAAGTACCCACCCGGTTTTTGCCAAAGCGAAAATCGTCACCGACGACCAGGTATTTTACACCAAGCCTCTCGACCAGTATCTGCTCAATAAAATCTTCTGCTGTTAAATTGGCTAATTTATCGTTAAACGACAAACAACAAACCCGGTCAACTGAATATCGCTGTAACGCGAGCATTTTTTCGCGAAACCGGGTTAATCGAGCAGGCACTTTATCCGGAATAAAATATTCCATTGGCTGAGGTTCAAACGTGATTAGCGTAGTAGGCAAACAAAGTTCTGCTGCTTTTTCTGCCAGCTGCCCTAACACTGCCTGATGCCCGAGATGAACCCCATCAAAATTACCGATTGTTGCCACGCAGCCATAATGTCTTGAGCGGATATTTTGTAAGCCGCGAATCAGTTCCATAATACTCGTTCAATTTCTTAAAAAGAGCGAAAGTATATCAAAAACAAGAGGATAACTTAATCTAACTTTGCGCAGGGCGCTGTAATTGAGAAAAGCGAACGCCGCTGATCCACAGCACGCAAAAATAGCTCGCAGCCCCTACTGGAATAATCCAGCTTAACTGTAATATTCGCTGGCTGGCTGTGGCATTAATCCAAAATTCGAGCTCACCCGCGGCAATAAAGATAATAACAGCCATCACTGTTGCAGCCATAATGGTCTGGAAAAACAACCTCATCCACCCAGAATTTGGTGAATACACACCTGCTTTTTTCAGCCCAAGAAATAATAAGCTGGCATTAATAAATGCAGAAAGTGAGGTCGCCAGCGCTAAACCGGCATGAGGCGCCGTCCAGCCAAGTTTGAGCATGGGCACCACAAAAATAACGTTCATCACCATATTCGCCACCATGGCAATCAAGCCTATTTTTACCGGTGTCTTGGTATCCTGGCGGGCAAAATAGCCGGGCGCCAGCACCTTGACCAGGATAAAGCCAATTAAGCCGGTGCTATAAACCAGCAAGCTAATCGCGGCCATCTCAACATCGAGTGGTTTGAAATCGCCATAGAGAAACAAGGTACTCAAAATTGGTGCCGCTAACACGGCCAAGGCCACTGCGGCTGGCAATGCAATCACCAACACCCAGCGTAGTGCCCAATCCAGCATTCGAGAAAAAGCGCTGGGATCACCCGCGGCGTGTTTTTGCGATAAATTTGGCAAAATCACCGTGGCCAAGGCGATACCAAAAATACCCAGCGGCAATTCCACCATGCGGTCGGACAAATACAACCAGGTCACACTGCCGCTAATCAAAAACGAGGCGATCAGCGTGTCAAAAAGCAGGTTGATCTGCATAACCGATGAACCAAATATTCCGGGAAGCATCAGCTTCAAAATGCGGCGCACCCCGCTATTTTTCCAGCCCCAGCGAGGCCAACGAAGTAAGCCCAGCCTAAGTAAAAATGGGATTTGAAAAGCCAGTTGAGCCACTCCGGCAATAAATACGCCCCATGCCATTGCCATAATGGGCTCTTGCATCAAGGGCGCTAGCCAGATCGCCGCCGCAATCAGGCTCAGGTTAAGCAAAACGGGGGTAAAAGCCGGCACCGCAAAACGACCGTAACTATTTAGAATACCGGCAGATAAAGCCGTCAAAGACATAAACATAATATACGGAAAAGTAATGCGTAGCATATCCGTGGTCAGGTCAAATTTTTCTGCTTGGCCGATAAAGCCAGGTGCAAATATCATGACCAGGATGGGCGTTGCAATCGCGCCGATCATCGTTAGCAAGAATAGAATTCCGAGCAAGGTACCCAGCGTATGTCGTACTAAGTCAGAAACCGCCTCATCACCCTCGTCATTTTTTACCCCGGTTAAAACCGGAACAAAGGCCTGTGAAAAAGCCCCTTCGGCAAACAAACGGCGCAAAAAGTTGGGAATTTTAAAGGCGACCAGGAAGGCATCGGTACCGGCGTCAGCACCAAAATAACGTGTAAAAACCATATCACGCAGTAATCCAAAGACCCGTGAAACCATGGTCATACTGCTGACAACA
>CAMYJG010000035.1:0-50498 GCA_947258695.1 uncultured Ectothiorhodospiraceae bacterium
CAGGTTTCTTAGCGACGAAAATATTTGCGCATTGTTTGCGTCATCAGACTTTAACTGAAAACCGTATTTCTGAGAGATTGCCATCGCCAGTTCCAGTGCATCGATTGAATCGAGCCCAAGGCCATCATTAAACAGGGCTTCATCAGGAACAATATCTGCTGCAGAGATGTCTTCCAACGCCAGGGAATCAATAATGAGATTGGCTACTTCAGTTTCAATCGAGGAATGCTCGGACATAATATTTAAACCTGTACTTCGTATTATTTTCAATAAAGCGAAAATAACAACATAATTTCCTAGTTTATCATAGAGTTACTGTATATTCACACAATATCCAAATGGGTATTGGTTGCAATTTAGAATCCCTACAGTGAGTTGGCGCGCCTGACAGGAGTCGAACCTGTGACCTTCGCCTTCGGAGGGCGACACTCTATCCAGCTGAGCTACAGGCGCAAAATTTCGCGTATTATATATGTTTCTACAGGGTAATTTACAAATATAATAGGGGCTGGGCTGTTTATTTTGTGTCTATTGTTCAAGGTGTAGCTCGAAGGGTAATAAACAGTAAATTATTTAAGGTTATTGCCCGGTATTCTGGCCTCAGGCTGGCTCATAGCGGGGTTTATCGTTTATAATCTCGCCACATTTTGCGGGCCTGTTTGAGGCTCTGGTTGTAGTGAAATACCCATATTTGGTACGAATTTGAGAAGGGGAATACCGTGAGTGAGAACTTAGAAGATCGTGATGTTTTAAATATGTTGTTGATAGTGGTTGGTGCGTTAGTCGGTTTTTTTGTATTAATTATCATTATCGCACAGATAGTAAGTAGTCAGAAAACAGCAGACACGGGTGTAGATCCCATGGTAGAAAGTGCCACAATTGAGCGTATAAAACCTTTCGGTGAAAGCAATATTGGTGCAGTTCCTGTTGCTGCGGCATCTTCAGCCGTTGATGGTAAAGGTACGTATACTGCAGCTTGTTTTGCCTGTCATGGTACAGGGGCTGCAGGTGCACCGAAGCTTGGTGATAAAGGTGCATGGAGTAAGCGTATTGCTCAAGGTATGGATACGTTATTTGACCACGCTATTAATGGTTTCAAAGGCATGCCTGCTAAAGGTGGTAACGCAAGCTTAAGCGATGCAGCAGTAGAAGCAGCCGTAGAATACATGGTTAAAGGTAGTAAGTAACATTTATTAAAAGTTACTACATATAATAAAAAAGCCGGTTTTAATAACCGGCTTTTTTTTGCCTGGTAATAATCGTTTTGGTGCATTATTAGGCCGTTATGCTCCACTAAGAAGCTAAATGAAATATAGTGTTATTTATATTCACTTTAAAAAATTCACTAACTATTTGAAAAAAAAGTTCTTTCTATGATATAAATTAATTGAAAGATTTTGGCTTATTACTTGCTAATAAATAATTGATATATAAATGGTCAGTTATTTGGGACGACCCAAATAACTTATTTAACTATATGGGACGACCCATAAGTGATGTTTTTATGTCTGTTATTTTTAAATATGAAGATGCTTACCTACCAAATTTAATCGCCCTCTCATATCTCGCAGTAACACATTTCGGTGGTCTGGTATTCATGCTTGCAGAATATCTGCCCTTAAATATTATCGGAGTCGTGTTTTTTGCTCACTCTATGGTTATCGCCGCCTATTATATTCATGAGTGTGCGCACAATAGTTTATTCAAAAACAATCGTTATCATCGCTGGTTAGGCGAAGTTTTATTATGGCTTTGTGGCTCTAGTTATAGCAATTATGAATCTATAAGGCATAAGCACATGCGACACCATACTGATCGCGCCGATGTGGTTTCCTTTGATTACCGTAAAAAAATATTACAATATCCAAAGTTACTAAAAACTATCCAGTTTTTTGAATGGTTATACGTGCCGGCAATGGAAATAGTTATGCATGCGCTGGTGATAATATTACCTTTTGTAAAACATAATCGAAGACATTTACGTCTTCGGGTAAGTACAGTATTGTTGCTGAGAGTTTTATACTTTACCTTGCTTGCTTCTATTTCTTATAAAATATTATTTTTATACCCTATTGCTTATATTTTATTTTTAATCGTGATGAGATTTATGGATATTCATCAGCATACGTATGAGCTCTATGAAACGCTTGATTATAAGCGAGGTGAAGAAGTTAAAAAGTATGATAGTGAATTTGAGCAACAGAACACGTATTCGAATTTATTATCAGTAAAGTATCCGTGGTTAAATTTGTTGGTGCTCAACTTTCCTTATCATAATGTGCATCATCATCAACCAATAAAACCATGGTATGCCTTGCCACAAAAACATAAAGAATTATATGGTGATAATGATGAACAAGTACTTACTTTTAGTGATCTCGTTAAAAGCTATCATCGTTATCGTGTAGAAAGAGTGTTGAATGAAGATCCTGTTGAAATGCCGGTTAAAAAAATGAAAGATAATTTTATTGGTGTCGATGGTGTTTCCTTTTTAACTACACATTAATTTGAAGGAAGTATAATATGACACAAGTAAAAAAGTTTTGGCCGATTTTAACGGGCACGCATAAATATGAAAAAACCTTATCTACCAGAAATAGTGGGCATGGTGTTTTTATACAGGCTCCTATTCTGGCATATCTTATTGAAACAGCAAATGGACGCATACTTTATGACGTGGGATGTGATTATGAGAAAATCAACGACCCATTAAAACGAAAGCTTTACTATGAAAATGAAGCTTTTCCGTTTGGGCCACCTGAAATGACAGAAGAACAAAGGTTGGAAAATAAATTATCACAATTGGGGCTACAACAGACCGATGTCGATATCGTTTTTGTAGGACATTTACACTTTGACCACGGTGGTGGTTTAAAAGATATGTGTCATGCAGAAATACATGTACATGAAGCAGAAATGAAGGCAGCGCAGGAACCTGCCGATGATGCTTATTTTGCCGATGATTTCTGTGGTGATTATCATTGGTCTTATCAATCAGGTGAGTATGATTTAGTTCCCGGTGTGAGAGCAATAGAATCGCCCGGCCATACAGCGGGTCATATGTCGATGATGATTGAATTACCCAAAGGCCCACCTATTATTCTTGCTGGTGATGCTGCAGACTTGCAAGAGAATATTACAGAGGAAATTGCGCCTGGTTTGTGTTGGAATAACCAGGAAAAAATGGCGATAGATAGTATTAAAAAATTAAAAAATATTGCCAAGCAAACAGGCTCACAATTATGGCCAAATCATGATATTGAGTTTTACAAACAGTGCCATCCATTTCCAATGCACTATGAATAAGACAAGGTTGTGTTTGTGAACAATAGGTTGGTAGTACTGGTATTATTTATCAGTTCAATAGGGTGGGGTTTAACCTGGTTACCACTTAAAGCAATGAATGACATTGGCCTTGATGCGATGTTACTCGTACTCATTGCATTTAGTAGTGCAGGCTTAATGCTTCTGCCGGCATTGATCATACAACGTAAAGCATGGTTACCAAAATTCCAGTTTGTTTTATTGGTTGCCTTGTTTGGTGGCATGGCAAATGCCTCATTTCAAACCGCCATTTATCATGGTGATGTTATTCGTGTAATGATTCTTTTTTACTTGTTGCCTGTATGGAGTATTATAGGTGGAAAAATTTTCTTTAAAGAAAAGTTAGACGCGATAAGAGTAACAGCTGTTATTGCTGCTTTGACTGGAGCAGTACTCATACTTGGTATTAATGAAAGCTTCTTTCAAAAGTTTTCTTATATCGACTTGCTGGGAATTTGTTCAGGTCTTGGTCTCGCATTAAATAATTTGGTGTTTCGTGCAACACCGGATATTCCCGTTGCCAGTAAAATCTCTGCGATGTTCTTAGGTTGTGCCACGATGATTGCGGTTTCTATAGCAATTGGAGGCGCAACGATAATTTATCCCGAAAATATAAGTATAACGGGTTATGCCTTTGTCTATGGCATGATATGGATAACGCTTATTACATTTGGTACGCAGTGGAGTGTGACACATTTGGAAGCTGGACGTTCATCTTTAATTATTGTCAGCGAACTGGTTGTTGCCGTGGTTTCAGCTGCCATCATTACCCAGGCAGATATGAGTACAGTTGAAATAGCAGGTGGTTTATTAGTGTTATCTGCAGCGATTATAGAAGGTACTCGTACAGCAAAACCTGATGAGTATATCCTGGCTAAACAGACTTAATGAATATGGGATGATGTGATGTCGATTAAACCGTTTAAACAATTCACTGAAATAACTGCGCCAGAAGCATCGAAAGAAATGCTTGAGAATACAAAAAAAGATTTTGGTATGATCCCCAACCTAGAAAGTGTTATGGCAGCAGCGCCAACCTTACTCTCAAGTTATAATCACTGCTGGGAAGAATTTAAATCAAGCAGTCTGAGTGCGATTGAACAGCAGGTCGTCTATTTGACGGTCAACTTTGAAAATAACTGCGAGTATTGTGTACCCTGGCATACCATGCTATCTCAGCAAGAAAATATGCCCGCTACAGAAATTCAAAATCTGCGAGATGGTACAGCGTTAGAGGATAAAAAATTAAATGAACTACATCAATTTACTAAAAGCATGGTAAGAACACGTGGCGCAATAGCACCGGCTGACTTGCTGAATTTTAAGGCGGCGGGTTATACCGATCAACAAGCGCTTGAAGTGGTATTAGGAGTCGCGACTAAAGTAATGAGTAATTACACTAACGCATTAGCACAGACACCACTAGATGAAGAAGTAGCGAGTTTAAGGTGGAAGAAACCATCGTTACGAAATAATGAAGAATATTAATATATATTATCTGTAAAAATAACAGGTAACGAAATTATTAGTTATATTCTATTGTGTTTCGTTGTTATTCAAAAATTTTTTAAAATGATCTTGTTCTTCTTTGGCCATCCATTGATTCAATTCCCATAGATCTGCCACAGGTTCCTGGGTGTGCGGAAGAAGATGTAAATAACCATCAGGCCCGAATTCAGGCGTCATGGTGGTTATATTAAGCTTTCTTTTTAGTTGTGAGTGCCAGATTATTTCCCACCAACGTTGATGTGCATCTAGAGTATATTTGTATTCTTCTGCCCGGGGATCGGGTACTTGTGGTCCTTGTTCATAGCCAATACGAGCATGCACATGCTGAACATTATCTGCGATTGAATGGATAACATCGATTTCAGTATCCATTAAACGTTCACAGACAACACACCAATGACTAAAGTCGACGGTTAAATTAATTTCAGGAATCGCCTCAACTAGTCGTTGAGTGACCCAGGGGTTAAATAACGAGCGACTGCGATGAGTTTCAAAACTTATTTTTAACTGATAATTATCAGCAAGCTCAATTGCATGATGAAAAAATTCAAAACTTTTTTGCTCTGGCCATGCATCACAGCCACCTAAACAAGTGACAAATAATGGATTTAAATTAGCACTATGTTCAAGTTTCATTTCCAAACTATCCAGGTGTTGTTGTAGTGTCGCCTGGCGATCGGGAACATATGAACCTGCGGTGGTGATTTCAGCAATATAGTCTAAATCGTGACTGTTAAGTAAAGACGATAAAGATTGTTGTTGATGAAAATTATCAGGAGCGGGGCCTTCTATGCCATCAAATTTAACATCGACGGCATCAATAATGGATTGCTCATAAGTCCCAATCGCACCCCAGCGAGTTTTAAATATTTTAATTTTCATACAGTAACGTTCGCCTTTGAGTAAAAGTAATGATTACGCGTATAACGTAATTAGAGCTTGTAGGAGCAAGACTTGTACCAGTTAAAAATGACGTATTTTCAGGCTAAACATGAAGATTACGACCTAATTTGATGCAAAAAATCAAATTCACGCTTGCTTATGGTGCAATTATTTTTTGTTTAATATTCATATTATGTAAATTTTTACTGTATTTACAGTGGCTTAGCAAAGTATCAAAGGTTGGTATATCGATTGCACTATAGAGTAATACTAATTTTGTATTTGGTAATACTCGGAGCGCACAATGAAAAATATAGTTAAAACACTAACGAAGGCAATGGCTGCTGTTGTTCTTATCAGCGGTTTTTCGACGGCCTCAGCAGAGCCGTTAAAGATTGGTTACAGTGACTGGCCAGGTTGGGTTGCATGGGAAGTCGGTATTGAAAAAGGCTGGTTTAAAGAAGCGGGTGTTGATGTAAAGTTTGAATGGTTTGATTACGTTGCATCTATGGATGCATTTGCAGCTGGTAAGCTTGATGCTGTAGGCATGACAAATGGTGATGCATTAGTAACTGGTGCAACTGGTGCAAAAAGCGTCATGATTTTAATGAATGATTACAGTAATGGTAATGACATGATTATTGCCAAACCTGGCATCTCATCAATTAAAGAATTAAAAGGTAAAAAGATCGGTGTAGAAGTTGGTTTTGTAGGCCATCTTTTGTTACTTAATGCATTAGAAAAAAGTGGCATGACTGAAAAAGATGTGACTTTAGTTAATGTACCAACAAATGAAACACCTCAAGTACTCGCATCTGGCGATGTTGATGCAATCGTTGCATGGCAGCCAAGTTCAAGTATTGCACTTAATCAAGTTCCGGGTTCAAAAGCAATTTACACAAGTGCTGATGAGCCTGGCTTGATTTACGACCTTTATGCAGTATCTCCACAAAGTTATGCCGCACGCAAAGATGACTGGAAGAAAGTTGTAAAAGTCTGGTATCGCATTGTGGATTATATTAAAGATCCTAAAACAACAGCTGATGCACTTAAAATTATGTCATCACGTGTTGGTTTATCACCTGAAGTTTACAAGCCTTTCTTAAAAGGTACCAAGATTCTTACTTTAAAAGAAGCGCAAGGTTTCTTTAAAAAAGGTAAAGGTTTCACATCTTTGTACGGTTCATCAAAAATTTCTGATGACTTTAATGTTGCAAATAAAGTTTATAAAAAACCACAAGATGTTGATTCATATATTGATCCATCAATTACTTTAGGTATGTAAAATTTTTCAGATAAGAAGGCAATAATGAAATTATCCAATTTATTTGCAGTCGGAAAAAAACTAGATAACCAGCAACGGATTACTGTTTCTATCTTCAGTTTTTTATTGCCAATTTTTATCTGGAGTTTAGTAAGTTATGCTCCGTTTATCTGGCACCCAAAGGTGGAGATATCTTCACCGGGTGAGGTTGGATATTTTAAGCAGGGCATGCTGATAGATCGCGAAATATTCGACAAGGAAGTCGAAGCGGCGATAAATGAATCTAAAACAATTCCCCAGGGTACACCAGCAAACCCGATTTATTTACCTGCCCCACATGAAGTCGTCATCGCTTTATATACGGCATTTACTACAGAACCCAAGCGACGTAGTGAAAAATGGTTACATGAAAGTTTATGGGACAGTATCCAGGTGATATTTTGGGGCTTTGTTCTTTCTTCTCTTTTTGGAGTACCACTAGGAATACTGGCCGGTACTTATGATGTTTTTTCAAAACTATTTGAACCTTTTATAGAATTCTTTCGCTATTTGCCCGCGCCTGCATTTGGTGCTTTAGCTGTAGCGGTACTTGGTATTTATGATGCACCAAAAATTGCCATTATATTTATCGGAACATTTTTTCAGCAAGTGTTAGTGGTATCGAATACCACCAGGAAGTTAGATCCTGCATTACTGGAAGCAGCGATGACACTGGGTGCTAAAAAGCTCTCATTATTATTCAGAGTTGTTATTCCTGGCATTATCACCCATTTATATAAAGACCTGCGCCTGTTACTAGGCTGGGCATGGACATACCTGATTGTGGCAGAATTAATTGGCACAAGTTCAGGTATTACCTGGTTCATTACGCAACAAGCACGTTATAAGAATTTTGAAAATGTTTTTGCTGCCATCATCATTATTGGTGTGATTGGTTTAACAACAGATTTAATCCTGGCTGCATTAGGTAAAAAAATGTTTATCTGGGAAAAAAGTAAGGCTAAAGCCTGATTTAAAGTTAAGGAATCGTCATGACGCATATTGAATTACCAAGTTATTTAGATCAGAGCGCTGATGTTAAAGATCGTTTTGATCGAATGAAACAACGACCTGTCACCCTAAAGGTAAACAACTTACACAAGAAGTTTATGTCCTCACATGGAGAAGTGGTCGCGCTTAAAGATATAAATTTTGAAACATATAAAAGAGAATTTGTATGTGTGATTGGTCCTTCAGGTTGTGGTAAGTCAACTTTAATACGAATTCTCGCAGGTTTAGAGACGCCAACATCTGGTGAAGTGTTACTCGATGGTAAAGCAGTTGATGGACCAAGCCAGGAACGTGGCATGGTATTCCAGGGTTATACTTTATTCCCATGGTTAACGATTAAAAAGAACGTCATGTTTGGTTTAGAAATGGCGGGACATAGTAAAGCATCATCTGAAGAACAAGCCTTCCAATGGATTGACCTGGTAGGTTTAAGTAAGTTTGCTAATGCATACCCGCATCAACTCTCGGGTGGTATGAAACAACGTGTCGCAATAGCACGAGCACTAGCCAATCAACCACGGATATTATTAATGGATGAACCGTTTGGTGCATTAGATGCTCAAACAAGAGCTAAGATGCAAAGTTATCTACATGAAATCTGGAAAAATATTGATGTCACTATTTTATTTATCACGCATGATTTAGATGAAGCCATTTATCTTGCTGATAGAGTATTAGTGTTAAAGGCCAATCCGGGTGAAGTACATGAAATGATTGAAGTGCCTGTACCTCACCCACGTTCACCTGATGATTTGTTGAGTCCAGAGTTTTTAGCTACAAAAAAACGTCTTGAGGAGTTAATTCATCCACCTGAAACAGATGTCGCTATCAATCAAGATCACTTGAATATGGTGAGAATGGTAAGCATTGATAATGAAGTTGAGTCAGTTTTTTAATGAAAAGCTGGCATCAAATGACGTGGGAAGAAGTTGGAGACTTACCTGCGAAAGGTATGGATGCAGCAATATTACCGGTGGGAGCAACTGAGCAACATGGCCCTCATATGGGATGCGGTATGGACGCTGAGATTGGATTCCATTTATGCCGCGCAGTATCAGAAGAAACAAAAGTTGTTATGTTACCAACACTTCCATATGGATGTTCTGTCGGCCACTCAAAACGTTGGCCAGGAACTTTGGCATTACAACCTAAAACTTTAATCGACGTGGTTAAAGATATTGGTGACTGGGTTCATGCATCAGGATTTAAAAAACTATTTATTATCAATAGTCATGCAACGAATTTCGCACCGTTACGATGTGCACTAGAAATGTTACGCGCAGAATATGATGAGTTAATGGTTGCATTGGTTAATTCATTTGATGTGAGTGAGCGTGTACGTGAGCAACATTACAGTGATGGTGAAGACTGGCATGCAAACGATGCCGAAACATCATTAATGTTAGCGCTAAAGCCGGATATGGTACTCAAAGAGAAAATGATGGATGTTGATGATGAAGATCGAACGGTTGATTGTGTCTTTTCACATCCAGTAAACCGGACAAGTAAAAATGGAATAACGGGAAAACCGAGTTTAGCAAGTAAGGAAAAAGGTGAAGAGTTGTTTGCCTGGATGGTTAAAGATTTATCAGAACTTGTTATCAAGGGACTAAATGAAAACGCTCCATTACCATACTCCTATTTTGAAAAAGTTATATAGATCTGAATATATCTGGAGTTAATGTAAGTGAAAAGTTCTGAAGAAATCAATGTCATTCAACAGCAGCTAAAAGATAAAGGTGTTAAGTATTGTATTGGTGCTTACGTTGACATTCATGGCATACCTAAAGGTAAAGTTGTGCCAATTGATCATCTTGAACACATGGCACATGGTTCAGAATTATATACCGGTTATGCATTAGATGGTTTAGGTCAAGACCCAAATGATGATGAAATAGCATCAGTGCCCGATCTCGATAGTATTACCCAGTTGCCCTGGCAACCAGAAGTGGCCTGGATGCCAGCAGACAACACCTTTAAAGGCGAACCGTATGAAATAAACACCCGGGTTGCTTTGAAAAAAGTATTGAAACAAGCAGCCGATATGGGTTTCGGTATGAACTTGGGTATTGAATGTGAAGTTTTTGTATTAAAGCAAGACGAAGACGGAACAATGTCAGTACCCAATAAAGAGGATTAGTTAACTAAACCATGTTATGACGTCAGAGGTTTTTTAAATCAGTTTAACTGGTTAGATAAAATGTCGACTACAATCAATGAGCTTGGCTGGGATTTGTATTCACTTGATCATGAAGATGCGAATGGTCAGTTTGAATTTGATTTTATGTATAGCGATGCATTAACCATGTGTGATCGTTTTATTTTCTTCCGACTTATGGCAAAGGAATATGCTAAACAGGAAGGTCTGATGGCAACCCTGATGCCGAAGCCATTTTCTAATAAAACAGGTAATGGTGCGCATTTCAATATGTCGATATATGACAAAGAAAGCGGTGAAAATTTATTTGCCTGTGATCCTGAAAAAGATCCCAAGGGTCTTGGCTTGACCCCGTTGGGGTATAGCTTTATAGCTGGTGTGATCAAACATGGTAGAGCTTTATGTGCTGTTTTTGCACCGACTGTAAATAGTTATAAACGTTTAATTAGACAGGGTGATATGGCGTATTTTTCATGGGCACCTGTATTTAATTCATTTGGATCAAATAACAGAACAAATTCAATACGTGTACCTATGAATGGCGGAAGATGTGAATCACGAAATGCCGATGGTGCAGTAAATCCTTACCTGGCAGCAACACTCGTATTAGCCGCTGGTTTAGAGGGTATTAAAGAAGGACTCGATCCGGGAGATCCACAAGAAGACAATTTATATGAGTTATCTGAACAGCAACGAAAAGATCGCGGTATCGAATTTTTACCACAAAATTTAGCCGAAGCAGTTAAAGCCTTTGCAGATGATCCATTTATCGAGAAAACGCTTGGCAAAGAATTACGTGATGAATTTATTCGCTATAAACAAAACGAATGGGACAGTTACCATCAATCAGTTTCTGAATGGGAAATAGAGCGATACTCACATTTATTTTAAGTTATGACTCATAAACAAAATGTTTCTCGTATCAGCATATCGATACCAGAACAATTACTTAACGAAATCGATATGTTGGTAGAGGAACGTGGGTTTGAAAGTCGCTCACAAGCCATGTCGAGTATGATTCAGCATCAAATTACAGAGTATCAATGTGAAAATGGCGATGCTGTAATGGCCGGTACGATTAACCTGGTATATGATCATTCTACATTAGGCTTACAAAAAATATTAGCTGACATACAACATCAGTATATTAATGAAGTAATTAGCTCCTTACATGTCCATTTAAAGGACACAAAAACAATGGAAGTTATATTGCTTCAAGGTCCGGTATCCAAGCTTAAAATGATTGCAGATAAAATGGAGTCGTGCCGTGGCGTGATTTCAGGTAAACTTCAATTATCTACAGCCATTTTGCCGCAGGTGCATCCATTACCTGATAATGAAAAAGTGAAAGAAATTAAATGAAAAATCAATTTACATTATTTAATAACAAAGGAGTATTGTAATGTCATCAAGCAATACTCCAGAACCAGGAACAGTTTTATACGAAGATAAGTTATCAGCGGCATGTCATTGGTCAATGACTATGCGAAAAGGCACTGTGCTTAAGCTAATTGATGATGAAGGTGGTGCTAATGTTGGGATGTTATTCTACAACCCAGGTAATTTATTAGAGCGTTATAACGCACCAGATACTTTAAAGTGTCAACATACATTTAAGTTAACCAGGGGAAATTGTTTATATTCAGATATGGGACGAATCTTCTGCTCGATTACAGAAGATAGTGTAGGTTGGCATGATACGGTTTGTGGTAACACTACTAAAGAATGACTGGAATCAAAATGGTTATAATAGCTTTCTCGTTGAGTTAACAAAGTATGGTTTAGGTAAAAAAGACATGGCATCGAATTTAAATTTATTCAGTGCTGTTCAGGCGAATGATGAAGGTGTATTAACGTTCATTGAAGGTAATTCAAAAGTGGGAGATTCAATAGAATTACGTTTTGAAATGGATACCCTGGTTTTATTACATACTTGTCCGCATCCATTGAATCCAGCAAAAGACTACCCGAAAAAATCGATCACTTATCAGATTATCCAAGGTGCTGCTGTAACAGATCATGATTATTGCATGAATCTTTGTGATGAAAATAAACGTGGTTTTAAAAATAATGAAATTTATCATTTAGGAGGAGGTTACTCATGATCAAAGAAAGCCTCTTAAAAAATGAAAATGCAGTTTTTTCACAAGAAGTTCTGGCTGGAGATTACTTTATAAAAGTGATTAAAAAAGGTCAGACCTTCCGTATACACGATATTGAAGGTAACCAGGCAGCAGATTCGTTATTTTATAACGCTAATGATCCAACTGAACGCTACAGTGCGATGGATACTATTCGTGAACAAGGTGGCTTATACCTGACAGCCGGTTCAAAATTATTGTCTAATGAAAATAACCTTATGTTAGAAATCACGGCTGATACCTGCGGGCGTCATGATACTATTGGTGGTGCTTGTGCAACAGAAAGTAATACCGTGCGTTATTCATTGGATAAAAAATGCATGCATGCGTGTCGCGATAGCAGGATGTTAGCCATCGCTGAAAATGAAGAATTTGGTTTGAGTAAGCGGGATATTACCCATAATATTAATTTCTTTATGAATGTACCTGTTTCTGAAGAAGGCGGTCTGAGGTTTGAAGATGGAATATCCGCGGCTGGAAAATATGTTGAAATGAAAGCACATATGGATACCATATTTTTATTGTCAAATTGTCCACAATTGAATAACCCATGTAATGCCTATAAACCGACACCGGTGGAAATATTAATTTGGGATTAATATTCCTATAGAATTGATCAGGTTAGTGGGACGACCCACTAATTATTTTTGTAACGGCAGGACGGCCTGCCAAACAAGAATGAAATATCATGTTTACTAAAGTTCTTATAGCGAATCGGGGTGCGATTGCTACTCGAATCATTCGTACCCTGAAAACCATGCAATGTACATCCATTGCTATCTACAATGAAGCCGATGCAGATTCATTACATGTACAACATGCTGATGAGAGCTATTCCTTAGGTGAAGGTCGTGCTTCAGATACCTATTTAAATCAAGATAAAATCTTTGACATCATTAAACAGTCAGGGGCCGAAGCAGTACATCCTGGTTACGGCTTTTTGAGTGAAAACCCGGATTTTGTTAAACGTTGTGAAAAAAAGGGTATAGCTTTTATTGGTCCGACCACGGATCAAATGAATGCCTTTGGATTAAAGCACACTGCACGACAATTAGCCGAAGATAATAATATCCCCTTACTACCGGGCACAGAGCTATTAGATAATATTGAACAAGCATTAACTGAAGCAGAAAAAATCGGTTATCCGGTTATGTTAAAAAGTACTGCTGGTGGTGGCGGTATAGGGATGCAGTTGTGCTGGTCAAGTGATGAATTGTCGAAATCTTTCGATTCAGTACGTCGTTTAAGTGAAAATAATTTTTCCAACAGCGGTGTTTTTATTGAGAAATTTATCGAATATGCCCGTCATATCGAAGTCCAAATATTTGGTGATGGTAAAGGTGGTGCAATTGCCCTGGGTGAACGAGATTGTTCAACACAACGCCGTAATCAAAAAGTCATTGAAGAAACTCCTGCGCCAAACCTTACTGATGAAATTAGGAAAGAGTTAAGCGAAACAGCAACGCGTTTAGTTAAAGCGGTAAATTACCGTAATGCTGGTACGGTTGAATTTGTTTTTGATCAACAATCAGATCAGTTTTATTTCCTCGAAGTTAACACTCGTTTACAGGTTGAGCATGGTGTTACCGAGCAGGTATTTAATGTTGATCTTGTTGAGTGGATGCTTAAGTTAGCTGCAAATGAGCTTGATGACTTATCCGGTATTAGTAAAAAACTAAAGTCAGTTGGTCATGCTATTCAATGCCGGGTATATGCAGAAGATCCAAATAAAGATTTTCAGCCCAGTGCAGGTTTATTAAGCGAAGTGGCTTTTCCCGATGAAGATTACTTACGCATAGATCATTGGTTAGAAACAGGCATTGAGGTCCCTGCTTTATTTGACCCGATGTTAGCAAAAGTAGTTGTGACTGCAGATAACCGTGAAGAAGCAATTAAGAAATTGCATGATGCCTTGATAGACACTTCACTTTATGGCATAGAAACCAATATTAACTATGTTTGTGACATTTTGAATACAGATATTTTTAAACAAGGAAAAATATTTACCCGTTATTTAAATGATTTTGTTACTCAACCCTATTCAATAGATGTTATTAGTTCAGGAACATTAACTACTATTCAGGATTATCCAGCACGAATTGGCTACTGGAATATCGGCGTACCACCATCAGGTCCTTTTGATTCTTACTCGTTTAATTTAGGCAACCGCTTATTAAATAATCCTGAAAATGCTGCGGGATTAGAAATTACTTTAAATGGTCCTAGCTTAAAATTTAATAACGAAACACAGATCGTACTCACTGGCGCTGAAATGAAAGCAGAGCTAGATAATGAGACAGTATCGTTCTGGCAAGTTATTGATGTTAAAGCAGGACAAACGTTAAAAATAGGCAAAGCTTCTTCTGCTGGTGCACGCGCTTATTTAACTATTAAAGGTGGTCTGAATTGTCCGGACTACCTGGGATCCAAATCAACGTTTACCTTAGGCCAATTTGGTGGTCATGCTGGTCGCGCCATTCGAGTTGGTGATGTTTTGCATTTTAATGAATTAAATGTGAAGGCTGAAAATAAAGCATTACCACCGGTATTAAAACCTCGAATAGAAAATACATGGGCCATACGTGTTATCTATGGACCACATGGTTCACCTGATTTTTTTACATATAATGATATTGATGTTTTTTTTAAATCTGAGTGGGAAGTGCATTATAACTCTAGTCGAACAGGTATTCGACTGATAGGTCCAAAACCTGAATGGGCAAGGAGTGATGGTGGAGAAGCCGGTATGCATCCATCAAACATTCATGACAATGCTTATGCTATTGGTACAGTAGATTTCACAGGTGATATGCCAGTTATACTTGGACCTGATGGACCATCATTAGGTGGTTTTGTTTGTCCGGCTACAACTATCACGGCTGATTTATGGAAATTGGGTCAGTTGAAAGCGGGTGATAAAGTAAAGTTTATTCCAGTTAGTATTGAAGATGCTGTCATGCTTGAAAAAGCGCAATTAGATTCAGTCACGAAGCTGAAAGATCTTTGTTTTGATATCGACACTACGAAAATATCTACACCTATAATAAAAATTATTGATGAAAATAAATTTGGTGTAAAAATAGTTTATCGCCCACAAGGTGATAAATATATGCTGGTTGAGTTCGGTGAGTTAATGCTGGATATTGAACTTCGTTTTCGTGTTCATGCGTTAATGTTGTCTTTAGAAAAAAATCTTCCAAAAGGTGTGATGGAGTTAACGCCGGGTATACGCTCACTACAAATTCACTATGAAAGCCAGTTTCTTTCAGCTAATGAATTAGTTGAGATTGTAAATAAACATATATCAATGCTAAAAAATATTGATGAGCTAGATGTCCCGGCACGTGTTGTTCATATTCCGTTAAGTTGGAATGATAATGCCTGCCAGTTAGCTATCGATAAATATATGCAATCTGTACGCAAAGATGCCCCCTGGTGTCCAAGTAACATTGAATTCATTCGCCGTATAAATGGTTTAGATAATATTAGACAAGTTAAAGATATTGTTTTTGATGCCAGTTATTTAGTAATGGGTTTAGGTGATGTTTATCTTGGTGCACCGGTTGCGACACCGATGGATCCAAGACATCGCTTAGTGACAACAAAATATAATCCAGCACGTACCTGGACCGCTGAAAACTCGGTAGGTATTGGTGGTTCTTATATGTGTGTCTATGGTATGGAAGGTCCCGGCGGGTATCAGTTTGTTGGTCGTACCTTACAAATGTGGAATCGTTACCATAAAACAAAAGAATTCACACAACCATGGTTATTACGTTTTTTTGACCAAATTAAATTCTATGAAGTCAGTGCAGATGAACTAAAACAAATACGCCAGGATTTTCCCAAGGGAAGGTATGAAATCAAGATTGAAGAAACACGTTTTAATCTTAAGGAATATATTGAGTTCTTAAACAATAATGAAAAAGAGATTAAACAATTCACCCAACAACGTGAGCACGCTTTTGATGAAGAATTGCAACGCTGGATTGACTCGGGTCAGATAAATTTTGATTCGGGCCAGGATATGTCAAGCGATACCGGTTTAGAAGAAGCATTGCCGGAAAATTGTGTTGCTATTGAAAGTCCTGTCGCGGGTAGCGTATGGAAAATGTTAGTTACCCAGGGAGACGAAATAAAAGATGGTCAGGCGATAATGATTCTTGAGTCTATGAAAATGGAAATAGAAATCGTGGCACCGCATGATGGCACTGTATATTCAGTAAGCCGTAATGAAGGACAGCAGGTAAATGCCGGTCAAGCTTTATTAATACTAGAAGAAAATTAAGTGGTGTCATTATGAATTTAACAATCAGTTATTTACTAGAGTCATATAAAAATAAATCATTGACACCGAAAGATGTGGTCGAAAACATCTTAAAACGTAGCGCAGAATTTACAGAACATAATATCTGGATTCATCAGCTTAATATGGATGAACTAAAACCATATCTGGATAATTTAGAAAATAAAAATATTAACGATCTTCCTTTGTACGGCATCCCATTTGCGATAAAAGATAATATTGATCTTGCAGGCGTACCAACTACGGCTGCTTGCCCAGCTTTTGAAAAAATGCCCGAAAAATCAGCTTTTGTTGTGCAGCAATTGATCAATGCAGGTGCTATTCCATTGGGAAAAACCAACATGGATCAGTTTGCGACAGGTTTAGTCGGTACACGTTCACCAGAACCCTGGGGTGAATGTAAAAATGCCTTTGATAAAGAATATATTTCAGGTGGTTCAAGTTCAGGCTCAGCAGTTGCTGTTGCACAGGGATTAGCGAGTTTCTCCCTGGGCACAGATACTGCCGGCTCTGGTCGAGTTCCTGCTGCATTTAATAATCTAGTCGGCTTAAAGCCATCAATCGGCTTATTAAGTATGAATGGCGTGCTACCCGCCTGTCGTAGTATTGATTGTGTCAGTATCTTTGCTTTAACAACAGATGATGCAAATTATGTTTTAGAACAAGCTGCGGTATATGATGAAAATGATCAGTATGCTCGTAAGATAACCTTTGAAAATAATCAACGTCATTATGGCATGCCTGATGAGAAATTTACTTTTGCTGTGCCCAACGAGGAACAACTGGCATTTTTTGAGAATGATTCAGCAAAAAAATTATTTAATCAGAGTATTCAACAATTAGAGTCATTAGGTGGTATTAAACATGAAATTGACTTTAGTACATTTATAAAAGCAGCTAAATTACTATATGAAGGCCCATGGGTTGCTGAACGATATGTCGCTACAGAAGATATTATTGTTAAACAGCCTGACGCATTATTACCGGTTATTAAAACAATAATTGGTGGCGGCGAAAATAAATTAGCAACCGATTTTTTCAAAGCAGAATATCAAATGCAGGTTTATCGGCAAAAAGCCAAACAAGCACTCGCCCAGTTTGATTTCATGGTTACTCCAACAGCGGGAACAATTTATAGCATTGATGAAGTAAATAATGATCCAATACAACTCAATAGTAACCTGGGTTATTACACGAATTATATGAATTTACTCGATTGCTCATGTGTTGCTGTACCTGCGGGTTTTCTGGATAGCGGTTTACCCTGGGGCATTAGTTTTGTTAGTACTGCTATGCAAGATAGAAAATTATTAGCCTATGCAAATAAATGGCAGCAATATAAAAATATTAACCCTGGTAATTTAGATATTGCATTAGCGGCATCTCAAGCAGATGCAATCGCATATATGGATATGATTCCACTTATTGTTTGTGGTGCACATATGCAAGGATTGGCTTTGAATTGGCAACTCATGGAACGTGGTGCCAAGTTCCAGGAAAAAACAACATCAGCTAACTCATATCGAATGTTTGTTATTGAAGGTGCGATAAAACGTCCGGGTATGGTGCGTGATGAGGATAAAGGCCAGGCCATCGATATAGAAATATGGCAGGTACCTAAGTCAGAATTTGGTAGTTTTGTAGCAGCTATTCCTGGTCCATTAGGTATAGGTAAAGTTGAGACCACTGATGGAAGGTGGTTGCCCGGTTTTATTTGTGAAGGCCACGCCATTGTCGGTGCAAATGAAATTAGTCACTTAGGTGGTTGGCGACAATACATCGTTAAATAAATCTGTGCCTTAGCTGAACTTACTCCGTTCAGAAAATCACTTACTCTTTTTATATCTAAAAAATGGTTCGCTCCTTATTGGGGCGTGCTATTTATAGTTTGCTTTTAATTAGTGCAGCAAAATAAAATTTATTAAGATAAAACGCCATATTTCACTGGCACATAAATTGCTCAGTCATATTTATAAAAATAATATATGGACCCCCACATATGAAAACTATCATGACTTTGCTTCTTTTTGTTGCAGAGCTTACTTATGTTTATGCTGCAGAGTCGGCTACGGCAACTGTTGCGACGAAAGAAAGCGTTGATACCGTATGGATTGTCATGGCTGCTGCTTTAGTATTTTTTATGCAGTCGGGATTTGCCTTGCTTGAAAGTGGCATGTCTCGTGCGAAAAATGCAATTAATGTTTTAATGAAAAATTATCTTGACGTTTGTGTTGGTAGTCTGGTTTTTTGGGTTATAGGATATGGATTACTGTTTGGAGATAATTTTTCAGGTTTAATCGGTACCTCTCATTTTTTATTAAATGAGCATACCGATATGGATTATAGTTTGTTGCTGTTTCAAACTATGTTTGCAGCAACTGCAGTGACCATAGTTAGTGGTGCAATGGCAGAGCGCACACGCTTCCATGCCTATCTTGTTGGAGCCGTCTTTATTAGTGGAATAATCTACCCCATCTTTGGCAGTTGGGTCTGGGGTAGTTTATATAATGGTAAAGGCTGGTTAGCCGAATTAGGTTTTATTGACTTTGCAGGTTCAACGGTTGTTCACTCAATAGGAGGCTGGGTTGCCCTGGCGGGTATTATTGTGCTTGGTCCACGGCTTGGAAAAATTTCACCCTCTGGTGAAATTCGACAAATTCCTGGTCATAATCTTACTCTTGTCGCGTTAGGGGGCTTAATCCTTTGGTTGGGTTGGTTTGGCTTCAACGGTGGCAGTACAGTTTCTGCAGACACTTCTATAGGACTAATCATTCTCAACACACATCTTGCTGCATCAAGCGGTGCTGTGGGTGCCTTGGTAATGATGTTGATGTCACGCCAACCTATATTAATAACAAATACAGTTAATGGTAGCCTCGGCGGGCTGGTAGGTATCACCGCAGGTTGCGCAACAATGGATCCAGTTTATGCAATGATAACGGGTTTTATCGCCGGTATTATTGTTATTCTTTCTGCAAAAATGCTCGAATTAATGAAACTTGATGATGTAGTAGGTGCGGTTGCTGTACATGGTTTTGCTGGTGCATGGGGTACCTTAGCGGCCGGTATTTTTCTCAAAGGAAACATGTTTGATTCGGTGCAAATACTGACGCAATTTATCGGTATAGCCGTTGCCTTCGTATGGGCATTCTCCACGGCATACATTATGTATAAGGTGATCGACAAAACCATTGGTTTAAGAGCAAGCACTGTTGATGAGCAGCAGGGTTTAGATTATTCGGAACATTATGAAATTGGATATCCAGAATTTCATACAGAGCAAATGCATAAGGGAAAATAATGCAACATTTTGAAGATTTATCTCATAAAAAACGTGCAATTTATATTGCATTACTAAATTATTTAAATCCAAAACAGGCTGGACAAGCGACTGATATCTGGATTAAAGAATATTCAAATAAATCAGCCTTTGAATTACAGTCTTATATCACAAGAATCACACGAGAACTTAGTGTAAAAATTAATCGAAAAGATATTCAGCAATCGATTATAAAAATGCTATTAAATGATTCACCAGATTCTAACGACAAGAAGGATGAGCATGAATATTTAGCCAAGGAGACACCGGCTACAGAAGCGCAATTACCACATATCGTTTTTTCATCGTTTATGATGCAGTGGCTAAGTGAAGTTGAAAAAATAAATGCTGATCTTAGTTTAAGTATTAAGCGTTACATCTCGAATAATTTAATAAAACTGGAATTAAATTTCGACGATATGATAAAAATAAAAACCTGGTTAAACACTAAAGGTAATAATTTATATATTAAAGATCTCACTATTGAGCAAATGGAAAAAATATTTCATTTTTGTTATGTGGGATCATGTGAATATATTGGCCCGGTAAAAACAGATAAAATTGTCTCTGAGGTAGCTAAAATAGTAGGGCAAATGCCTGATGCCATAAATTTTTCACCTAAAAAATTCTTTTAACGTATTATTGAAATGCAAAATTTTGATGTTAGCTGGCTTACCAGTGCTAAATTTAGATATTAACTATTTGCCAGCATACTTTTTAAGTCAGCAAGACTAGCATTGCCACGCGCTTTTTTCTCTTCTTCGGGTAACTCGACGCCGGCTCCACTCCATTGCAATAATTCTTCGGGTAATTCTTCGAGGAAACGACTTGGTTCACAATTAATGATTTCACCATAGCGTTTACGCTTGGTGGCGTAACTAATCGTCAGTGTTTTACGGGCCCGGGTAATACCTACATAAGCAAGGCGTCGTTCTTCTTCGATATTTTCTTCTTCAATGCTATTTCGATGAGGTAGTATTTCTTCTTCCACTCCAACTAAATAAACATGGGGAAACTCGAGACCTTTTGAGGCGTGTAATGTCATCAGGTGAACGCGGTTATCTGAATTGTCTTCGTTATCGCGATCTAAGGTATCTAGTAAAGTCAGTTTAGCAATCAGGGTTGCCAGGTCTGCTTCAGGTTCTTTTGCTGATAAACGTTCTAACCAGTTCACCAGTTCATTAACGTTATCCATACGTCGCATGGCATCGGCTTCATCTTTACTGGTATCAATCAACCAACGCTCATAGTCTATGTCAGCAATAAGTTCTTTAACGATCGAGGCAGGGCTTTCAGAGTCACTAAGCGATTCTGAGCGTAATGAGTAATCTTTTATCCATTGTGCAAAGTCTGATAAGTTTGAGCTGGCTCGGTTACCGACACTTTCGCGCAAGAATGAATCAAAGCAGGCTGAAAATAAACTATGATTATATTTGCTACAAAAGTTACTCAGTTTTTCCAGGCTGGTTGGTCCAATTTCACGTCGCGGTACATTGGCGATACGCAAGAATGCATTATCATCATCGGGATTAGCAATAAGCCTGAGATAAGACATGATGTCTTTTATTTCACTGTAAGCAAAGAAAGACATGCCGCCACTTAAATAATATGGAATATTATTTTCTCGTAACATGCGTTCAAAGACACGGGATTGATGATTGCCACGATAAAGAATTGCGTAATCTTTATGCGCGGTACGGTTTACAAATTGGTGATGATTTAGCTCAGCAACGATTTGATCGGCCTCATCATCTTCATGACGACATCGTAAGATACGAACAGGTTGACCAAAACCTAAATCACTCCACAGGTTCTTTTCAAATATATGCGGGTTATTTTCTATCAGTGAATTGGCACACTTTAAGATGCAGCCTGTCGAACGGTAGTTTTGTTCCAGTTTAATGACTTCAAGTTGCGGAAAGTCCTGATTAAGTAATTTTAGGTTTTCGGGCTGAGCACCACGCCATGAATAAACCGATTGATCGTCATCACCCACTACAGTTAAGTTAGCAATTTTACCGACAATCAATTTTACCAGTTCGTACTGTGTTGCATTAGTATCCTGGTATTCATCAACCAGTAAATAACGAATTTGATTTTGCCAGCGTTCTTTAATGTCAGGATTATCGCGCAGCAACAGTACAGGGATCATAATTAAATCATCAAAATCAACCGCGTTATAAGTTTGTAAGTGGTGATTATATTGCTCATATACGGTTGCAGCGACGGTTAACAGGGCATCACCATTTGCTTCCTGCAAAGCCTGTTCTGGTAATACAAAGGCATTTTTCCAGCGCGAGATTTGCCAGAGTATTTGATCAGTTTTACCATCGGGATCAGAAAAGGCCAGTTTCATTAATTGTTTAATTAAAGCTAAAGAATCCTGGTTGTCGTAAATCGAAAAGCCTTTTTTGTAAGGCAAGTTATTCAATTCTTTACGAATAATATCCAGGCCGAGTGTGTGGAAGGTTGAAACACGTAAACCTTTGCTTTTATCTTTGCCCAGCAATTTAGCGACACGGGTTTCCATTTCCCTGGCAGATTTATTGGTAAAGGTAACTGCTGCAATATTGTGCGGTTTAATTTCGCACTGTTCTATCAGGTAGGCTATTTTTTGAGTAATAACACCAGTTTTGCCACTACCGGCACCAGCCAGCACAAGACAAGGGCCATCTATATAGCGAACGGCAGAATGTTGTTGCGGATTTAACTTCACGAAAGGACGTCTGGCCTGTTGTATGTGTAATAAAAAGAATGACTATTTTAAAACGAAGTGGGGGTGCAGGTCGATGTTGACATTAGCTGTCGTCAGTGTAGGGAGCTAGCATGAATATTACGGGGTAAAACCACGATCGAGGCGACGGTAACCAATCGCTTCACTAATATGTTGCATTGAAATAGATTCTTCATCATTTAAATCAGCAATAGTGCGGGCAACTTTAATAATTCGATTATGTGATCGAGCAGAAAGACCTAATCGATTGACGGCTTGTTCCAGTAATGTAGATGCGGCTTGATCAAGCTGACAAAAACGTTTTATCTCTTGCGGGCTCATGACAGCATTAGTATTTTTGCTACGATGTAACTGCCGTTGATGTGCGTTGATAACACGTTTACGAACGTGTTCACTACTTTCTTCTTTAGTTGACGTTTTTTGAATTTCACTTAAAGGCACGGGGGGGACTTCAACATGCATGTCTATACGATCAAGTAATGGACCTGAAATACGTGAACGATAACGTTGAACCTGATCACTACTACAGTGACAACGTCCATTGGGGTGACTTAAGTAACCACAGGGGCAAGGGTTCATTGCCGCAATTAATTGAAAGCGAGCCGGGAATTCAGCCTGTCGTGTTGCCCGGGAAATGACGATTCGACCTGACTCCAGTGGTTCACGCAATACTTCCAGGACACGACGATCAAATTCTGGCAGTTCATCTAAAAACAAAACCCCATTATGTGCTAAAGAAATTTCACCCGGTTGTGGATGGCTGCCGCCTCCAACCAGGGCGACACCAGACGCCGTATGATGTGGTGCTCTGAAAACACGTTGTTGCCAGTTTTTTATTTTAAAACCATGGTAACTAATGGATTGGATAGCGGCACTTTCAAGCGCTTCTTTTTCGGTCATTAATGGAAGAATACCGGGTAGTCGTGTTGCCAGCATTGTTTTACCAGTGCCGGGTGGACCAAGTAAAAGCAGGTTATGTCCGCCTGCAGCAGCAATCTCGAGTGCACGTTTTGCATGTTGTTGTCCAACTACATCAGACAGGTCATCTATTACTTGGCTTGTTTGTTGTTGCGAATTATTAGCAGGCAGCTCATCAAGTAAGTCTTGTTGGCCGGTGAGTTTGTTACACACTTCTAATAAATGTGAACAGTGAATTATTTCCAGATCACTGACCAGGGCAGCTTCATGAGCATTTTTATTTGCAATCACAAGCTTCCTTTTTTTATCACGACATTGCACTGCAGCGGGTAAAATCCCGCGTACATGACGTAATTCGCCGCTTAGAGCCAGCTCGCCAATAAACTCAAAGTGATTAAGTTTATCTGTTGCTATTTGTCCCGAGGCAGCGAGTATGCCGATTGCAATGGGGAGATCAAAGCGGCTACCTTCTTTAGGTAAATCTGCTGGTGCCAGGTTAATGGTGATACGACGTGCAGGAAAATCAAAATGACTATTAATTAACGCCGCGCGTACCCGGTCTTTACTTTCTTTAACTTCGGTATCGGCTAAGCCAACAATCGATAAGCTTGGTAGTCCATTAGAAAGATGAACTTCTATTGTAACCTGGGGAGCATTAATTCCAATTTGGGCGCGTGTATATATAGTCGCAAGTGACATGGCTTCCTTTCCTGTATTAAAGACTCAATCCGCTGAGTCCTAGTCGTAGTACTTTAACCTCTTTATCTAATTACAACAACAATGTCAGAGCTTATTGTTTTAGTGTAATTTTTTCTTCAAGTTTCTTAATGATGGTCTCTAACTCATCGACTTTAGAGCGTGTTCTTTGCAGTACCGCCGTTTGCACATCAAATTCGTGACGAGTGACGATATCCATTTTTTTTAGACTGCTGGCAAGTGCCTGGCGTAAGTATTCTTGTAATTCGTCATTAAATGGACCTACTTTTCCTGGTAGATTTTCAACAACTGATTTAATCAATTTATCAATTTCGGGTATTTGCATAGTATTTGTTTTGAAGATGACTTAAGACAGGCATTATTCTACATTAAATCCGGTATTATGTGACGATCTCAGTATTTTCTTATTAAATTGTTGTTAAAATTCATAAAAATATATTAAGTATTAACTCTATTGGGGTGAAAAAATGATTAAAAAACAACTAGCGACATTAATGTTTTCAACAGCATTAATTCTGCCTGCTGCCACATCATATGCAGTAGAAAGCTCAGCAAATGTGGCTTTAACCAGCAATTACGTTTTCCGTGGACAAACTTTATCCAATGATAATATGGCCTTACAGGGTGGCTACGATATTGCGCAGTCTAAAGACAGTGGCTGGTATGCTGGTGCATTTTTATCGATGTTTGATAGTGGGCCTGGCGCTGAAGATGGTATCGAAACGGATATTTTCGGTGGCTGGAAAGGCAGTTTTGGCGCTCAAAGTAAATTTAATTGGGATGCGGGTCTGGCGATTTATGAATACCAGGGTGCCGACAATGTTGAAGGTCAGTTTGAAATTTATGGTGGCATCAGTTATGAAACGGCCTATATTAAATTATATATTGGTGATGATGATAATTTCTCAAATGGTGATTATACCTACTTTGATTTTGGAGCCAGCTTCGTTGTACTAAAAGATATTGATTTAGATCTTCATCTCGGTCACACATCAAGAGATTTTGGTAAGAACTATAACGATGCCAGCGCTACCTTGAGCAAACAGGTTAATGGTTATGACATCGCCCTAAGTCTGACATATGAAGATCAAGGTGATGAAATGGAATTTTTTGTTACCGTCGGTAAATCTTTTGATTTGTAACGGATAACTATCGCTTGTGTAAAAAAACCTGCTTTATTAAGCAGGTTTTTTTTTAAGTTTTAATAATAGTTTTCTGTAACAGGATTGGTATAACTTTTAAAATCTTAAATAAGAAATACAATCGTGTACTGAAAACGAATTGTGTTATCAATAGAAAGCCCACCTGTTTGTTTTTATATCAAATTTAAATCCTAATGTTCGTACCTAAATGATGCACGTAAATAATGCATTGCACTTATGTTGTGCAGCTAGCAATATGCTGTGATCTAATAAATATCTTATTTACTATATTTTACAACAACTTATATTTATTTAATGTTGTTGGTACAACGATTGCAGTGTATGAAATTAGAAGAATAAGTTAGGGCATTATATTTTTATAATCGGCTCGAATTTCAGCTATGCAAAAAAAATGTTATTTATTTTGGAACTCGACCAGTGATATTTACCTTAAAAATAATGCTCCCATATCTGTAAATTTTAAATGTTAATAGAAGAGGTTAAGGTACGATGGATACGATCATTAAAATTGATGTAACGAAACCAGCTGATGAACAAGATGGCGTTATTCATAATCGATGGCACCCAGATATTCCTATGGTAACGATGGTAAAGCCTGGTGATGAATTTAGAATTGAGTGTCTTGACTGGACAGGTGGCCAAATAAAAAATGATGATAGTGCAAATGATATACGTGATGTTGATTTAACACAGGTTCATTATTTAAGTGGACCGATTGGCGTTGAAGGTGCAGAACCTGGTGACTTAATGGTCGTCGATATTCTTGATGTTGGAGTATTAGAAGAATCAGATTGGGGCTTTACCGGTTTATTTGCTAAAGAAAATGGCGGTGGTTTTTTAACAGAACATTACCCAGACGCTAATAAAGCATGTTGGGATTTTCATGGAATCTATGCCTCATCTCGCCACATTCCAGGAGTTGAATTCGCAGGTATTATGCATCCAGGTTTAATTGGTTGCTTACCTTCAAAAGAATTGCTTGATGAGTGGAATGAGCGGGAAGGTGGATTAGTAGCAACTGATCCAGATCGTGTACCACCGTTAGCGACGCTACCCTATGAAGAAACAGCAGTAATGGGACGAATGAAACCTGATGCTGCTGCTGAGGCTGCAAAAGAAGCAGCACGAACTGTACCGCCTCGTGAACATGGTGGTAACTGTGATATTAAAAATTTATCTCGTGGTTCACGTGTATATTTCCCTGTCTATGTGAAAGATGGTGGCCTATCAATGGGTGATATTCATTTCTCACAAGGTGATGGTGAAATTACATTCTGTGGTGCGATCGAAATGGCGGGTTATCTCGACATTCGTGTTGGTTTAGTTAAAGGCGGTATGAAGAAATATAATGTTAAGAACCCAATCTTCAAACCTAGTCCAATGGAACCTCGCTATAGTAATTATCTTATTTTCGAAGGTATTTCAGTCGATGAAGAAGGTGGACAACATTATCTGGATGCACACGTTGCTTATCGCCAGGCATGTTTAAATGCAATCGAGCATTTAAAACTACATGGTTATACCGGTGAACAAGCTTATGCTATTTTAGGAACAGCACCTGTTGAAGGTCATATAAGTGGTATTGTTGATATTCCTAATGCATGTGCGACTTTATGGCTACCAACTGAAATATTTGATGGTGATATAGATATTAATCCAGATGGCCCATCAAAAATTATCGAGCCAGGTACGGATTTAGCAAAAACAAGTTAGTGAAAAATAAGAACCAATACACAGCGTATTGGTTCTTACTTAACTTTGTTAGTAAAATATTTGGAGTAAGAAATGCCTATATATGAGTATAAATGTGTTGAATGTGAGAATGAATTCGAAGAACTTCTCAGCCTGGAAGATTATTCACCAATCAGAGTATGTCCAGAATGTAATGCACCATCAACACGAAAGTTATCTGCACCACAATTACAGCTAAAGGTCACGCGGCAACATGAATGTAATCATAGTTCATGTGAGCATGAGCATGAAGAAAAACAAAAAGGCGTGTACCAACAGATAAGAGAAGGTACCCGACCCTGGATGTTAGGATAGTAACAGTAACAATTATTATCCGTTAATTACTTTAATAAAAATTAAACGCCGAATATTTTATTCGGCGTTTTTTATTGTGTAATAGTAATTGCACTATAAAAGCACATAAAAAAATAGAGCTGCACTCTTAATGTGCGACGATATAAAAGTTATATACATATTTTTATTATTAATGTTTTTATTCGGCTTTAGCTTGTTGTTTTTATTGGTAATTTTATTTTTCAAGTATCAGTATTAATAATTGGCACATCGGTTGCAATAAGGGGTACAGGTGCTTGACGGTTATGATTTATCTCATCGTGACATCAAGTAGTTTTTAAGTCTTAAAAACATAATGGATCATTTAGAGGGTTAGGAAATGAAATCAAAATTTTTATTGTCAAAGTGGCGCAACGTTTTAGGCGTGGCTCTTGGTGTAACCATGGCTGCCAATTTAAACATTGCAACTGCCGCTGGTGCGAATACAACAGGCCTTGCTGTTACCGATAAAGAAGTCACAGTGGGTATCCTGCATTCATTAACAGGTACGATGGCTATCAGTGAGACCGGTGCTCAAGAAGCTGAAAAATTAGCTATTAAGCAAATTAATGAATCGGGTGGTATTTTAGGTCGCCAAATTAAAATCATTCAGGAAGATGGCGCAAGTGACTGGCCAACGTTTGCTGAAAAATCTCGTAAACTTTTAGTTAAAGATAAAGTAGCTGCTGTTTTTGGTTGCTGGACATCTGCTTCACGTAAAGCTGCATTACCTGTATTTGAAAAAGAAAATGGTTTGCTGTACTACCCAACATTCTATGAAGGTTTAGAGCAATCTAAAAATGTTATCTATACTGGCCAAGAAGCAACACAACAAATTCTTGCTGGTTTAGACTGGGTTAAAAAAGAGAAAAAAGCTAAAACGTTCTATTTGATTGGTTCTGATTACATCTGGCCACGTACTTCTATGAAAATTGCTCGTAAACACATCGAGAAAGTTTTAGGTGGTAAAGTTGTTGGTGAAGAGTACAAACCTTTAGGTAACACTCAGTTCGGTTCAACTATCAATAAAATTCGTCTTAAAAAACCTGACGTAATTTATGCTGCTGTTGTAGGTGGTAGTAACGTTGCATGGTTCAAGCAACTTAAAGCGGCTGGTATTACTAGTAAGAAACAAACTTTGTTAACTATCTCAGTTACAGAAGATGAAGTTTTAGGTATTGGTGGTGAAAACTTAGAAGGTTTCTATTCAATAATGAAATACTTCCAAAGCCAGGATAATCCTAACAACAAGAAGTTTGTTAAAGCATTTAAAGAAATGTGGGGTGATGACAGTGTTATTGGTGACGTAACTCAGGCTGCCTATCTTGGTCCTTGGTTATGGAAAGCGGCTGTAGAAAGAGCAGGCTCTTTCGATGTAGACAAAGTTGTTGCCGAATCTGAAAAAGGTGATATCGAGTTAAAAACTGCACCAGAAGGCTATGTGAAGCTACATAAAAATCATCACTTGTGGAGTAAAGCACGTGTTGCTAAATGGAAAAAAGACGGTCAAGCAGAAGTTGTATTTACATCTGATTTGATTGAGCCAGATCCATTCCCTAAAGGTTATCAATAAGCATTATTGATAATGACTTTTGATTAAGTTAAAGGCTGGCCAAATTCTTGGCCAGCTGATCAAAAGCAAAGACTGAATTATTTCAAGATGACAACGTAATATTATTAAAAGAATTACTGCGGAGTAAGTGATATGGGTGAGTATACAACACAAGAGTTGATCTCGATTTTTGCAATGCAAGGCTTCGCTGGCATTAGCTTGTTTAGTGTCTTGTTATTAATGGCATTAGGACTCGCAATTATTTTTGGACAAATGGGCGTTATCAATATGGCTCATGGTGAATTTATGGCAGTAGGTGCTTACACAACATATTTGGTGTCTGTACTTAGTGAACAATATTTTCCTTCATTTGTTCCGTACTATTTTATTTTTGCAATTTTATTATCATTTTTTATTGCGGGAGCATTGGGGTATCTGGCGGAATTCGCATTGATCAGGCACCTTTATAAAAGACCTCTCGATACATTATTAGCAACGTGGGGCTTAAGCTTAATTATGCAACAAGCTTTCCGTTCAATTTTTGGAGCGCGTGAAGTTAGTCCGACATTACCCGAATGGTTATTAGGTTCATACCAACCAACAGAAACAATCGACATACCTTTGAATGGCTTATTTGTACTTGGACTTACACTAGTCGTAACAATAGGTGTGTTTATCTTAATGTATAGATCAAGTTGGGGCTTAAGAGTACGTGCTACAGTTCAAAATAGGGTGATGAGTGGGGCCGTTGGAATAAATACTAAAAAAATAGATCGTCTTACTTTTGCTTTAGGTTGTGGTATTGCAGGTATTGCAGGTGCGGCATTTACAACAATAGCTTCAACAGGACCAACAACGGGTTCGTTATATATCGTAGATACATTTATGGTTGTTGTATTCGGTGGGGCAGGTAGTTTATTAGGCACAATTGTTTCAGCATTCTCAATTGCTCAAGGACAATCAATTTTGGAATTCTTTATCAGTGGTTCAATGGCAAAAGTAATTACATTACTGTCTATTGTTATCTTCTTAATGATGCGTCCAGAAGGCTTATTCGCAAGTAAAGTGCGTAAGTAAACGAGTTAGGAGAATAAAATGAATTTTATACAAGAAAGATTATTAGGTGGCAAAAATGGGATGATTGGTATCGCCATTTTAGCCGCATTAATATTTATTATTTTACCTGCTACTTTAGATTTATTTCGTTTAAATTTAGTAGGTAAATACCTAACTTATGCATTTGCAGCAGTTAGTTTAGTTTTACTCTGGGGTTACGGCGGTATATTAAGTTTAGGTCAAGGTGTATTTTTCGGCTTAGGCGGATATGCGATGGCGATGTTTCTTAAGTTAGAAGCATCCGATCCTGAAAGTACCAAAATTCAATCTACACCAGGTATTCCTGATTTTATGGATTGGAATCAGCTGACAGAGTTGCCATGGTTTTGGGAACCGTTCTCTAGTTTCGGTTTTACAACTCTAGCTGTAATTTTAGTTCCAGGTATCTTTGCCTTCATTATCGGTTATTCAATGTTTAAACGCCGTGTAGGTGGGGTTTACTTTGCCATCATTACACAAATCATTGCGTTAATTTTGACGGTATTAATTGTTGGACAACAAGGTTATACCGGTGGAATAAACGGAATCACAGATTTAAAAACATTGAATGGTTGGGATATTCGTGATGATTCATCAAAATATATCCTTTATTTTGTAAATGCAATTTTATTGTTTGGCGTAATCTTTTTAAGTCGCTATGTTCTGACGAGTAAGTTTGGTCGTCTTTTATTAGCCATGAAAGATAAAGAAGATCGAGTAAGATTTTCAGGTTACGACGTATCTAATTTCAAAATATTCGTCTTTGTTCTATCAGCGATGATAGCCGCAATAGGTGGAGCAATGTTTACCTTGCAAGTTGGTTTCATGTCGCCTTCATTTGTAGGTATCGTGCCTTCAATTGAAATGGTTATATTTGCTGCTGTCGGTGGACGCATGTCATTGATAGGCGTTGTCTACGGAACATTGTTAGTTAACTTTGGGAAAACGATGTTTTCTGAAACCTTCCCTGAGTTCTGGCTGTTCTTAATGGGTGGACTTTTCATTGCAGTTGTTATGTATTTTCCTAATGGTCTTGCAGGTCTCTGGGATAAACATGGTTACAAACTAACAAACTGCATTAAAAATTTACAATGCGTTAACGTTGCAAAAGCCTTTATTGACAGTAAGCGTAAAACTAAAGTTGATGTAGCAAATGATTAATTATACTTCAGGGAGTCAGTCTCATGACTAATACAGATTTTACATTGGCCATTGAAGATTTAACGGTATCTTTTGATGGATTTAAAGCGGTTGATGATTTGACCCTTTATCTCGATAAAGATGAGCTTAGGGTTGTTATTGGTCCAAATGGCGCTGGCAAAACAACGGTTTTGGATTTGATTTGTGGAAAAACAAAATCAACACATGGCAGTATTAAATTTAGAAATGAAGAGTTAACCACTCTAGCCGAGCATGAAATTGTGCAAGCAGGAGTTGGTCGTAAATTCCAGACACCATCTATCTATGAAAATCTAACGGTATATGAAAATCTGGAAATATCTTTTCCCAGTGGGCGAGGTGTGTTTGGCTCTATTGCGTTTAAATGCACAGATGAAGTAGATAAACGCATTAGAGAAATTGCCGGCGAAATATTTTTAGATACCTTTCTTGACATGGAAGCGGCTCTATTAAGTCATGGACAAAAACAATGGCTAGAGATCGGGATGTTACTTATTCAAGATCCCGAGTTATTGATGTTAGATGAACCTGTTGCAGGTATGAGTGTAAAAGAACGGGATCAAACAGCAGAGTTATTGAAAAGAATATGCAAGGGACGTTCAGTGCTTGTAATTGAGCATGATATGGCTTTTGTAGAAAAAATTGCAGATAAGGTAACAGTGTTACACCAGGGAAAGATTCTTGCCGAAGGTGATATGCAAACCGTTCAAAATGATCCAAGTGTTATTGAAGTTTATTTAGGACACTAGGTAGAGGAGAATTTATTGTGCTTGAAGTAACAGATCTACATGTAAGTTATGGGCAGAGTGAAGTTATACATGGTATTAACTTCGAAGCTAAAAAAAATGAAACATTAGCCATTATGGGTCGTAATGGTATGGGTAAAACGACGCTATTTAAATCGTTGATAGGAATACTTGAAGTTGGTAAAGGCAGTATCAAAGTCGATGGGAAAGATGTCACAAGCAATGAGAGTTATCAGCGTGTTGGAAATGGAATTGCTTATGTACCACAAGGTCGAATGATTTTTCCAACATTAACGGTACAAGAAAATATTGAAACGGGAATGGAAGTGTCTGGTTTGAAAAGAATACCGGATGATATCTATGCACTATTTCCAGTATTACAAGAAATGCGACATCGTAAAGGCGGCAATCTTTCTGGTGGTCAACAACAACAGTTAGCTATCGCACGTGCATTAGTCACTAATCCGAAAGTACTTTTATTAGACGAGCCAACTGAAGGAATACAGCCTTCTATTATAAAAGATATTGCAAACATTCTTAATGAGATTCAAAAAACACGTGATATTACCATCATTGTTTCTGAGCAAGTGCTGAGTTTTACTATGGCGATTGCAGACAGAATCATTGTTATTGATGGTGGTAACTTCATTCACGAAGATCTTAGAAAAGATGTTGATACCGAACAAATTAGTAAATATTTATCAGTATAAAAGTAAAGAATATAAGCGGAGAGAAAAATGAGACATGGTGACATATCATCAAGCGACGACACAGTCGGTGTTGCAGTTGTTAACTATAAAATGCCGCGCCTGCATACAAAGGCAGAGGTATTAGACAACGCGAAAAAAATTGCTGACATGGTAGTAGGCATGAAACAGGGTTTGCCGGGAATGGACCTGGTGATTTTCCCTGAATACAGTACACACGGCATTATGTATGATGCGAAAGAAATGTATGAAACCGCATCAACAATTCCGGGTGAAGAAACAGATATCTTCGCTGAAGCTTGTAGAAAGGCAAACACCTGGGGCGTATTTTCTTTAACAGGTGAACGTCATGAAGACCATCCAAATAAAGCACCGTATAACACGCTTATCTTAATGAATAACAAAGGTGAGATTGTACAGAAATACCGTAAGATTATGCCTTGGTGTCCGGTAGAAGGTTGGTATCCTGGTGACTGTACTTATGTTTCAGAAGGGCCTAAAGGTTTAATGGTCAGTTTAATTATTTGTGATGATGGTAACTACCCTGAAATTTGGCGTGACTGTGCTATGCGTGGTGCTGAATTAATCGTTCGTTGTCAGGGTTACATGTATCCATCGAAAGAACAGCAAGTGATTGTGGCAAAAGCCATGGCTTGGATGAACAATACTTATGTCGCCGTTGCTAACGCAACAGGTTTTGATGGTGTTTATTCATACTTTGGCCATTCAGCAATTGTTGGTTTTGATGGGCGTACCTTAGGTGAGTGTGGCGAAGAAGATTACGGTGTTCAATATGCTGAACTATCTACATCTCAAATACGTGATGCACGCAAAACGTGGCAATCTCAAAATCACCTCTTCAAATTATTGCATCGTGGCTATACTGGTAAAATTAATTCTGGTGAAGAAGCAGAAGGTGTTGCAGAGTGCCCATATGAATTCTATAAAACCTGGATCACTGACCCACAAAAAGCTAAAGATAATGTCGAGGCTATTACCCGTAGCACAGTTGGTACAGCTCAATGTCCTATTGACGGAATACCAAATGAAGAGACTGATACCAGTCATAAGTAATCTTTCAAATCAAATAACGGAGTAGTTATAAAAACTGCTCCGTTATTTATTACTTGAATGAAAGAATTAACTGAATTAAAGACATGTCATAGAAGCATAGAATTTTATCTTCGAGCTTTGTGGAATACGGATTTTAATATTCAGTCAATCAAAAGCCCTACCACGATTCCATATAGTAATATTGCAGAGAATCAAATATTTTTACCAGAATGTATTTCAGATAAGCTGCAAAAATTAAATTATTACTATGCAGCCGCAACACATATATCGGCTCATACAGTTTTTAGCAAACAAACATATGATGTAAAAGATCTTAACCTGATGCAACGGAGTTTGATTGATCTGGTTGAAGATTTACGAGTTGAGTTATTAGCATTAAATGTATTTCCTGGATTAAGAAAAATTTGGTTAGATTTTCACAATTTAGAACAAGATGATACCAGCAGCGCGATAGGTTTAATGAAAAGGCTTTCTCGAAGTGTTCTTGATTCAAATTACTATGATTCGAGTCAGTGGGTAGAGAAAGGTAAAAAGCTTATCCAGAATAACCTGTATAAATTAGAGTCTAAGGATTTTTCACGTGAACTTGGTTTAAGTCTCGCGAATGATTTGGGGCAAATGAGATTACCATTAAATTCAGGTGGCTATGAACAGGTCATACAATACCGTGATGATAATCGTCATCTCTGGTATGAGCATATTGAACAACACCAACATATTGAGATAATAAAAAATAATGAAAAAGCCAGTTTAGACAACAAAAAGCTTGTTGAAACAGATAATGGTAAAAAAGTAGATATTGTTGACGGTGACTTTACTGCTGGCGAAGGAATGTATATCAATCGTAAAAAAAATGCTGTACTGGAGTTTCGTAATAAAAAGAATTCAAAAAACTCTTCGACAATTTTCTATCCTGAATGGGATTATAAATCAGCAGTATTAAAGAAAAAATGGTGCAAGTTAAATGAGAAACAAGCAAATGCAGGATCACTAGATAAGTTAAATCATATTTTATTAAATCATAAATTTACATTTGAACGACTAAAGAATTTAGCCAGAAAACTGCAAGTGGTGAAGCAACAGAGAGTGAGAAAAATACCAGAAGGTGATGATAATGATTATGCGCCTATGATCGATTCAATGATATCAATACGTATGAATGCTACGCCTGATACACGCGTGTTTATTCGAAATGAATATCGGCAAACAAAATCACTGGCTATTTCAATTTTGCTGGATTTATCTGAATCAACTAACTATGTGATTTCCGGGGTTAGTATTTCACAAACATTACGTGACGCCGTGTTGTTACTAGGTGAGACATTAACCATTGCCGATGAGCAATTTTCAATTGCAGGTTTTTCATCAAACGGTAGACATGAAATAAATTATATAAATTTTAAATCATTTACTGAGCCCTTTTCACAAACTAAAGCACGATTACTCGATATAAAAGGACAATACTCTACACGGCTTGGTGCAGCCATTAGGCATACTGCACAATCTTTAACACAACAAAATGCAGCTAAAAAACTACTGCTGGTTATAACAGATGGTGCTCCTTCTGATATCGATGTCTACGATAAACAGTATCTTGAACATGATAGCTGGCATGCAGTGAGCAGTTTATATAGTAAGGGTATTAAACCATTTTGTTTGAATTTGGATAGTCGATCTGATGCTGCGATAGAACACATTTTTGGCAAAGGACGTTTTGAAACACTTGAACAGATGAATAAACTGCCAGAAGTATTATCAAGTATTTACCTGAAATATGGACGACATTAAAGGTTTTTTATGTCAAAGCAATCTATAGATATGAATCAATATTTTATTGATCACAAGCCCTACTATGAATCCGTGGGTGACGAGGTTGAATTATACCAGGCGGCCTATCAAATACGTATGCCTGTAATGCTAAAGGGCCCGACAGGTTGCGGTAAATCTCGATTTGTTGAATACATGGCACATAAATTAGGTCGGCCATTAATTACAGTCGCCTGCAACGAAGATATGATGGCCTCAGATCTGGTAGGCAGGTATTTATTAGATAAAGAAGGAACAAAATGGCAGGATGGCCCCTTAACAATTGCGGCACGTATTGGTGCTATTTGTTACCTGGATGAGATTGTCGAAGCTCGCCAGGATACAACCGTTATCATTCACCCATTAACCGATCATCGCCGAACTTTACCGTTAGAAAAAAAAGGCGAGTTAATCGCAGCGCATCCGGACTTTCAGCTGGTGATTTCATATAACCCGGGCTATCAGAGTTTAATGAAGGATCTTAAGCAGTCGACCAAACAGCGCTTTGGCGCGTTAAATTTTGATTATCCTGATGAAAGCATTGAAATAAGGATTGTCGCTAAGGAATCTGGCGTTGATACTGATATAGCTGCAAAGCTGGTTAAGATTGCACATTGCGCACGTAACCTGAAAGGTCATGGATTAGATGAGGGTGTGTCAACCCGGTTATTAGTTTATGCTGGGCAGTTAATCAGTAAAGGGGTCGAGCCAAAAACGGCTTGTTTGATGTCAATGGTCACGCCTTTAACAGATGATCCGGACATGCTCGAATCGCTTACTACAACCATTAGCACAATCCTCGAATAAAAGTGAGCTAATGTTATGCACTAAAGAGGTGCATCAAATCAATCAGGGATATTTAACTTATTGATTTTAAGAGGGTAAATCTTTGGCACAGCTTGTGCACCGAAAATTATCGATAAATATGATTCACTTTAACAAGGCTTAATATCAATAAGGTCAGGCATAAATGGATTTAAATAGTATTACGATATTGCTCCTGGCATTTGCAATGGGCCTGTTTCATGCACTTGATGCAGACCATGTGATGGCAGTAACAGCCATTGCCTCAAAAAATTTCAGAATGCAAAAAGTGATTAATTTGTGTCTGAAATGGTCATTAGGGCATGGCATCGTTTTATTTGGAGCAGGATCAGCAATACTTATATTTGGCTTAAATATTTCTTCTGCAGTGAGCGAATATGCTGAGAAGGCAGTCGCGCTATTCCTGATCGTTATCGGTGCCTGGATACTAAAAGATTTATACAAAAAAAGAGTACATATTCATTTCCATCAACACAATGGTTTAGCTAGTCATGCACATTGGCATAGCAAAGATGATAATGCTCAACATAGCCATGGTAATGATAATCATCGACATGAACATAAATCTGTGATGGTAGGAATGCTTCATGGTTTAGCGGGACTTGCACCTTTACTTGCAATACTACCTGTAACAAGTCAACCACTATGGCTTGCAGTGGTTTACTTATTCATTTTTTGTTCCGGCATATTTTTATCGATGATTATTTTTGGTGGCGTTTTAGGTAAGTTTGTTAGCCGATTACAGCAATACAGTTCTTATTCAGTCAATCTGCTTAGGTGGTTTATTGGTGTTGCATCAATTTCGTTAGGATTATTTTGGTTACAGTAAAAAAAGATGAGTACAGCTGAAAATATCAAACGCCACTGGTTAGCAGAATTAAATCTCGGTTTTGAGTATGATGGACGCCGTACCATTTTAAGTGAACGTAAACATGTTGGACCACTTATTATACAAAAACCTTTTTACCCGGAAGGTGAAGTTTGTCATGTATATTTAATTCACCCCCCTGGCGGCATTGTTGGAGGAGATGAATTGAATCTTAATGTCAAGGTTAAGAAAAATGCTCACTCACTAATCACAACACCTGCAGCAACAAAATTTTATAGTGGTAATAATTTTCAGGCAAAGCAAGTACAAAATATTTATGTTGAGTCAAATGGATCTGCTGAATGGTTACCCCAGGAAACGATATTCTTTTCAGGTTGTGAAGCAAGTACTAAAACAAACATTCAGCTGGAAGATGATGCTAAATTTATTGGTTGGGAGATTGTCTGCTTAGGTCGACCAGCGAGTAATGAAGAATTTGATCAAGGTTATTGTCGTCAAACTATAGAAGTATGGCGCAATAAAAAGCCGCTAGTGATTGAACGTAGTTTGTTACAAGGTAGTGATGAGTTACTTTCGGCAATATGGGGTATGCAGAACTTTGTTGTTATGGGTACGATGATAGTGACGGATGCCAATAAGGATGTACTAAATATCGTCAGAGAAAAAATAGAAAGCCTGCAACTAAATGACAATAAAATAAGAATAAGTAGTACTCTGATTAATGATGTTTTAATTTGTCGTGCATTGGCAAATCAAGCAGAAATAGCCAGAGAAAGTTTTATTTCAATCTGGAAATCATTAAGGCCTGATATCATGCAACGGCAAGCCGTTGCCCCGCGTATTTGGTATACATAATTCGTTTAAAGCTTTAATTATAGGAATAGTGTTATGGAACTTACACCTCGTGAAAAAGATAAATTACTTTTATATACAGCAGCTATTGTTGCCCGTGATCGTAAACAACGTGGCGTGAAACTTAATTACCCTGAAGCCGTTGCACTTATTTCATCAGAAATAGTTGAAGGCGCACGTGATGGTAAAAGTGTTGCAGAGCTAATGAGTTATGGAACAACGCTGTTAAAACGTGACGACGTGATGGATGGTATTCCTGAAATGATACACGACGTACAGGTTGAAGCGACATTTCCAGACGGCACCAAGTTAGTGACTGTGCATAATCCTATTCAATAACAATAAAATAATTGGAGACTATTATGATACCCGGCGAATATTTAATTGAAGAAGGTAATATTGAGTTTAATAGCGGGCGCAAGACCTTGATTTTAGAGGTGGCCAATAAAGGTGACCGCCCTATACAAGTGGGTTCGCATTATCATTTTTATGAAACAAATAGTGCCTTAGAGTTTGAGCGAGAATCGACCCGGGGTTTTCGTTTAAATATTGCAGCTGGTACCGCGATTCGGTTTGAGCCAGGTCAAACCCGAAAAATTGAATTAGTCGAATATGTCGGTGATCGAAAAGTATATGGATTTAATGGCAACGTCATGGGTGCGTTGTAATATGAATATAAGAATAGCGGAGTATTAATTATGGCTACAATGAGTCGACAAGCTTATGCTGAAATATTTGGCCCAACCACGGGTGACAGAGTTCGGCTGGGCGATACTGAATTGTTTATTGAAGTAGAAAAAGATTACACCACCTATGGCGATGAAGTGAAGTTTGGTGGTGGCAAAGTTATACGTGATGGCATGGGGCAAAGCCAACGCTCTGATAAAGAGGTTGTTGATACCGTTATTACCAATGCTTTAATTGTTGACCATTGGGGCATTGTTAAAGCTGACGTAGGGATTAAAAATGGTCGTATTGCTGCCATTGGTAAAGCAGGTAACCCCGATGTACAAGCTAATGTCGATATCATTATTGGCCCGGGCACAGAAGCCATTGCCGGTGAAGGCCAAATATTAACAGCCGGTGGCATTGATTCGCATATACATTTTATTTGTCCACAACAAGTTGAAGAAGCTTTAATGTCAGGTGTGACCACTATGTTAGGTGGCGGTACCGGGCCTGCAACAGGCACAAACGCGACTACCTGCACACCGGGTGAATGGAATATTCATCGCATGCTTGAAGCGGCAGAAGATTTGCCGATGAACTTAGGTTTCCTCGGTAAAGGTAATGCGAGTTTACCTTTGCCTTTAGAAGAACAGGTTGCCGCGGGTGTGATGGGTTTAAAACTGCACGAAGATTGGGGCACCACACCAGCTGCAATCGATAATTGTTTAAGTGTTGCAGAAAAAGAAGACATCCAGGTGGCTATTCATACCGATACTTTAAATGAGTCTGGTTTTGTTGAAGATACCTTAGCGGCATTTAAAGGTCGCGCGATTCACACTTATCATACCGAAGGTGCCGGTGGTGGACATGCCCCGGATATTATCAAGGCATGTGGCGAAGATTACGTATTACCATCAAGTACCAATCCAACCCGTCCTTATACAATTAATACCATCGATGAACATCTTGATATGTTAATGGTCTGTCATCATCTTGATCCTAATATTTCTGAAGATGTGGCCTTTGCAGAATCACGTATTCGCAAAGAAACCATTGCAGCAGAAGATATTTTGCATGACCTGGGTGCTTTCTCGATGATTGCTTCTGATTCACAAGCCATGGGCCGGGTAGGTGAAGTCATTACCCGTACCTGGCAAACCGCTCATAAAATGAAAGTACAACGTGGTGCCTTAGAGGAAGATACCGATCGTAATGATAATAACCGGGTTAAACGCTACATTACCAAGTACACCATGAACCCGGCGATTACCCATGGTATTTCACATGAAGTCGGCTCTATCGAAGTAGGTAAACTGGCCGATCTGGTTTTATGGAAACCCGCTTTCTTTGCGACTAAGCCTTCGTTAATTATTAAAGGCGGATTTATTGCAGCAGCACCGATGGGTGATCCCAATGCCTCTATTCCAACGCCACAACCGGTACATTACAGACCGATGTTTGGTGCAATGGGTGGGGCGTTAAGCAAAACATGCATTACCTTTGTATCACAAACGGCATTAGATGCCGGGATAAAAGAAAAGTTAGGATTGAATAAAAATATTGCAGCGGTTAAAAATACCCGTTCGGTCCGTAAAAAAGATATGCTATTAAATTCTTATCAACCGACTATTGAAGTGGATTCACAAACCTATGAAGTCAGGGCGGATGGTGTGTTATTAACCTGTGAACCAGCGACCTCGCTACCTTTAGCACAACGTTATTTTTTATTTTAATAATTATTGAGTAAAACATGGTATTAAAAATATACGAGCGACTTGATGTGCAAGTTGATGAGAGTGAGAAATACGCAACATTGACTTTACCTTTTGAGCTAAGACAAAAGAGCCGGTTAAAAGCCCAGCTTGATGATGCTACAGAAGTTGGTTTAATTTTATCTCGCGGTGAATTATTACGTGGTGGCGATTTTCTTCGTGCTGAAAATGGGTTATTAATTAAAATTATCGCAGCAGATGAAACTGTTAGTACGGTAACACATAAAGAGCCAATAATGCTTTTACGTGCGAGTTACCATTTAGGTAATCGGCATGTGCCATTACAAATTTCGGAAAGCTGGATTCGTTATACCCATGACCATGTTTTAGATGACATGGTTATAGGCTTAGGTTTAGACGTGATATGTGAGCAGGCCCCTTTTGAACCCGAGGGTGGCGCTTACGGTGGTGGTCATGGCCATAGTCACAGTCACGAACATACTCATACACATGCACATTAATCATGGTTTCTGAATCACAACTACGCCTTTGGCAACTGATTAGCCCAAGCTTACCGATAGGGAGTTTTGCATATTCTCAAGGCTTAGAATACGCCGTTGATTGCGGCTGGGTCACTGATGAACAACAAACCTACGAGTGGATTCGTGGCCAAATCGATAACACGCTGTCATCACTTGATATACCGGTGATGCAACGCATGTATCAGGCGTGGCAGAGTGAAAATTTTGAAGAGGTGCTTTATTGGAATCAGTGGTTACTGGCAGCAAGAGAATCTAAAGAACTTTATGATGAAGATATACAGTTAGGGCAGGCCTTACATCGTGTATTAAAAGGTTTAGATATAATGTTACCTATTGATGATGATATTGAGTGGACATACTCAAGTATATTTTCTTTTGCTGCAATGAATTGGAATATTCCATTTGCGGATGCCGCCAATGGTTTTTTATGGGCATGGAGTGAAAACCAGGTTGCAGCGGCGATTAAGCTGGTGCCACTGGGGCAAACATCCGGGCAGAAAGTATTATCAAAAATATTAAGTGATATTCCGGTTGCGATAGAAAAAGCATTAACATTGAGCGAAGAAGATATTGGTTTACTTGCACCAGGTGTTGCTATTGCAAGTGCATTGCATGAAACACAGTATTCACGCTTATTTAGATCTTAATTGAGGTTTTATTATGAGTAACAGTCAGGTATTACGTGTTGGTATTGGTGGTCCTGTTGGATCAGGTAAAACGGCCTTAGTTGAACAGTTATGTAAAAACATGCGGGATGATTACAATATTGCTGTTGTCACCAATGATATTTATACCCAGGAAGACTCACAGTTTCTCACACGTAATAATGCCTTAGAGGAAGAACGTATTATTGGTGTAGAAACAGGTGGCTGCCCGCATACTGCAATACGAGAAGATGCCTCAATGAATTTAAGCGCAGTAGAAAGCCTGCAAAAAAAATTACCAGGCTTACAAACGGTGTTTGTTGAAAGTGGTGGTGATAATTTAAGTGCAACTTTTAGTCCAGAGCTTTCAGATTTAACCATTTATGTTATTGATGTGGCCGCGGGCGACAAAATCCCGCGTAAAGGTGGCCCAGGTATCACTAAGTCTGATTTGTTAGTAATTAATAAGATTGACCTTGCTCCTCATGTTGGTGCCTCGCTTGAAGTAATGGAGCGAGATACTAAAAAAATGCGTGGCGATCGTCCATTTGTATTCAGTAATCTTAAGGATGGCAAAGGATTAGAGGAAATCATTGCTTTTATAACAACACAAGGAATGTTAAGCAAAGCCAGCTAAAAGTTAGCTTAAAAACATATAACGATTAAGTTTGCTGACCAAGTTTTCATCAATTGTAATTTTTCTGTCATAAAGTGCACATTACTAGTGCGTTTTCACCTACTTCGTGCACCGCTATAGCGCGTAAAATTTATCAAAATTTATCCCATTATATGTAAGTTTATGATTTATAAGTGTTTTATTTTTTGGCACAGCCTTTGCTCTATAGTAATTATGCGCCAATTAAGTCAGTCAATGATTGTGTTTAAGGGGCTGGAAAAATTGAAATACCTAAAAAATCTATTAATTTGGGAGAATTAATCAAATGAACGTAAAAAATAAATTTAAACTTTCTTCTGTTGCTCTTGCGTCTGCAATGGCATTAGGCGCGATGACTGCATCGACGACAGCAAGTGCAGAAGTTTCATACAGTGCAACACTTTCATCTATGTACTTTTGGCGTGGACAAAATATCAGTGATGGTGCTCCAGCACTTTCAGGTGATATTTCTTATAGCCATGATAGTGGTTTGTACGCGTTTGCCTGGATGTCTAGCGAAGGTGTTAGTGGTACAAGTACTGCTACAAATACAACTGGTGATGATGATGGTGGTGAAGTTGATGTAGGTATCGGTTATGCAGGTGAAGTTGGTGGTGTTGGTTATGACATCAGTTACTACAAATTTTGGTACCCAGAAGAAGATAGTGAAGTAACTTCTTTCGGCGATGCTGATGCAGAATTCGTTCTTGGCTTAAGCTATGATCCTGTTTCGTTCACTGCATACATTGATGCGAAAGGTGATAAAACATATAAATATTACACGCTTGGTGGTTCAGTAGGGCCAGTTGATCTGACCTATGGTATGACTGACAATGACGGCGCTAGTAATGATTACACTCATATTGATGTTACTTACAATGCAACTGATAAATTGTCATTTACTGTAAGTAAGAAATCTTTAGATGCTGGTATAACAGATATTGATGAAGATTATATATTCGTAATGTCTTATTCATTACCTGTAGGTAAGTAAGACAGTACTTTTACAGTTAGTTAATAAATAGAAAAAGCCGGTATGAATTAATTTGTACCGGTTTTTTTTATTTTTAATCAATAAAACGTTTGGAATTGAACTTATTAAAAAACTAAGGGTAGGTTCCTAAATTGTGTTTGCACTATATTGGTGCTTGAAAGTTTTGTATGTTTTAATTTGGTGCGTGATTTTGCTTCAATATGAACGTATAGGATATAACTTATTGTTTTTATTAGTAAAACCATCTTGGCACGTCATGTGCAAATATTTACGAGCAAACTTAACATTTAGAACAGTTTAGTGTAAGAAAGAATATAATCTTTTAAACCTGTTTAAGGTTCTAGGGATTTTTAATAAATATAAAGAGGGCAACATTTTATGAAATTAGTAATGGCTATCATAAAACCCTTTAAGCTCGATGATGTGAGAGAAGCTCTCTCAGAAATCGGGGTTCAGGGTATAACAGTCACTGAGGTAAAAGGTTTTGGTCGTCAAAAAGGGCATACCGAACTTTACCGTGGTGCTGAATACGTAGTGGATTTTTTACCTAAGGTAAAAATTGAAGCTGTAGTGGGTGATGACCTGGTAGACCAGGTTATTGAAGGTATTCAGAAGTCTGCACATTCCGGAAAAATCGGTGATGGTAAGATTTTTGTTTCTAGTATTGATAAAGCTGTTCGTATTCGCACAGGCGAAGCGGGCGATGAAGCTCTATAAGGGGTCTAATAATGGAAAATAATATATTTGAATTACAATATGCCATGGACACCTTTTACTTCTTAGTATGTGGTGCATTGGTAATGTGGATGGCAGCAGGGTTCTCAATGCTTGAAGCAGGTTTAGTTCGTACAAAAAATACAACTGAAATTTTAACGAAAAATGTCGCGCTGTTTGCAATTTCTTGTACCATGTATTTAATTGTTGGTTACGACATTATGTATGATGGCGGTATATTCTTATCAGGGATTACTACTGTAGCAGGTATGGATGATGCTGCAGTTGCAGCAGTGCTTAAAGATTCAGCTGAAGCCGGTTTTGGTGGTGACTCAGTATATTCTGGTGCATCAGATTTCTTCTTCCAGGTTGTATTCGTAGCGACTGCAATGTCTATCATATCGGGTGCAGTTGCTGAGCGTATGAAGCTATGGGCTTTCCTCGTTTTTGCTGTTGTAATGACAGGCTTTATTTATCCAATGGAAGGTAGCTGGACTTGGAATGGCCAGGCAGTATTTGGTATGTTCGAGCTAAGCTACAGTGACTATGCTGGTTCAGGTATTGTTCACATGGCCGGTGCTGCAGCTGCTTTAGCTGGTGTACTTTTACTGGGTGCTCGTAAAGGTAAATACGGTCCTAATGGTGAAGTTAATGCGATTCCAGGTGCAAACATGCCTTTAGCAACATTAGGTATGTTTATCTTATGGATGGGTTGGTTCGGCTTTAACGGTGGTTCAACTCTGAAACTTGGTGGTATTTCTGTTGCTAACGAAGTTGCTAATGTATTCCTTAATACGAATGCTGCAGCAGCTGGTGGCTTGATTGCTGCGCTTGTTGTGGCACGTCTGATATTTGGTAAAGCTGATTTAACCATGGCAATAAATGGTGCTTTAGCTGGTCTGGTTGCTATTACAGCAGAACCTGCTGATCCTACACCTTTAGTGGCTACCTTAATTGGTGCCGCCGGTGGTGCAATCGTTGTCTTCTCAATTCTCACTTTAGATAAAATGAAAATTGATGACCCGGTTGGTGCAATTTCTGTCCATGGTGTAGTTGGTCTATTCGGTGTACTTGTTGTTCCATTAACGGATGGTGATGCAACATTTGGTGGCCAGATTGTAGGCGCATTAACTATCTTCCTATGGGTATTTATTACCAGCTTCATTACCTGGTATATAATCAAAATGATTATGGGTATCCGTGTTAGCGAAGAAGAAGAGTTCGAAGGAACTGATCTTTCTGAGTGTGGTATGGAAGCTTATCCAGAATTTACCGGTGCACGTGGTTCTGGTTTGTAAGATTAAGATATAAGTTTACTTCTTAAATCTTAAGAAAAATAAAAAGGCGCTGAATTAAGTTCAGCGCCTTTTTTTATTTCAACATTAATAACTGTTTAGCATAATTTCAGCTATTTTTTTAAATGCGCTTTCCCATGCCTTTACTTCATCATCAGTAAACGAATAATCAGATGATAAGTTTGCAGCGGTAACAATTGCGAGAATAAAGTGGTCATACATTTCTTTTGTTATTCCAGCCTCTTTATGACGCTTTCCAAGATCAGTAAGTTCTTTATTAAGCTCATTAATGAAGTCAATTCCATTAACAACACTATGAATCATAGAGAGCAATGAAGTTTTTTGAACCTTTAGATCCTCGGGAAAGAGCGGTCGGGTTTCAGGATAATGCTTGAATAATAAACGGTAAAAGGTATCAACAAAGAAGTCAGAGCCTTTAGCACTCTGAATTTTCGCCCAGCAATTGGCTACGTTGTTGTCCATACTTTTAATTCTAGGCGATTAAAAATTTAAAATGCTTTGTGCATGGCATTAGCAATTTTTTAAAAGTTGAATGCTTGTCACCAAGCTGTTATATCAGCAAAGAACTGATTTTTCTTAAAGTTGCTTCGGCTCATGGTTTATTATGGCTGCCATCACAAAAGGGTGGGTTTTTTGTTTTTTTACAACCGCAAAGGCTATAGGTTTTTTTCTCTGCTGCAGTAAATTTAACCGGCTCAAACTCTGAGTTTTTATGTGAACCATCACATAATGGCTGGATCTTGGATTTACCACAGGCGCACCACCAATAATCACCTGCTTCAAGTTCAATAGTATAGGGGAAGTCTTGCGGGCAGTCTGGTTTTGACATTATGTCCTCGGAAATGAATATTGTTAGAATGGCTAATATATAACAGTTATTCATAAACAATAAAGACTATTAAAGTATGGCAATTTTGCAATTGAACGATTTCCAGGTTCATACGCTAAAACCTTTGAATATCGAGGTTAAAGATGAAGTTATTTGCCTTTCTGGGCCTTCTGGATCTGGTAAATCGTTGTTATTAAGGGCGATTGCCGATTTGATTACCCATAGCGGTGAAGCCAGGCTTGATGGTAAGAAGTGCAGTAAGACCAATCCTGTGCAGTGGAGAAAATGGGTCGGATTTTTACCTGCCGAAAGTGCATGGTGGATGGATAAGGTGGGTGATCATTTTAGTAATAAAAATCATTCATATATTGAGGAAATGAAACTGCCCGCTGACTGTTTAAACTGGGAAGTGGTTCGTTGTTCAACCGGAGAAAAGCAGCGACTAGCGATAGCGCGTTTATTGGCGCAGCAACCAAAAGTATTGTTACTGGATGAACCGACCGCAAGTTTAGATGCAAACAGCGTGGCAGCGGTTGAACAATTAATTAAAAATTATTCCAGGGATAACCAGGCACCGGTTATCTGGGTCAGCCATGATGAAAAGCAAATTCAACGTTTGAACAACCGCGTTTACAGAATTAGTGAAAATGAAATCAGTGAGGCAGAGTTATGAATGTGATCTCGTTATCTGCTATTGATTTAGCACTGGCTGCTTTTCTGGTACTTGCGCTAGCAATGCTGTCACTTATTTTAAAACTGGGGCTGGCGAGCCGTCTTGTAATTGCAGCAGCCAGAACAGTAATACAATTATTCTTGATCGGCCTGGTATTAAAAGCCTTGTTTGCCCAGGTTAGCTTACTTTTAGTTTCGCTGTTATCGATATTTATGCTGTTGATTGCTGGCCGGGAAGTAATGGCACGCCAACAACGGCGATTTGGTGGCTGGTGGGGTTATGGCCTGGGTACCTTATCCATGTTTGTCTCCTCGTTTACTCTCACAGTCTATGCCTTAATCGTCGTCGTCGGTACGGAACCGTGGTATACCCCGCAATATGCGGTGCCATTACTAGGTATGATGCTAGGCAACACCATGACAGGAGTGGCATTAGCGTTAGACAAACTGACCACCACTGCCTGGCAGCAGAGAAGGGTGATTGAGGCGCGACTTATTTTGGGCCAGGACTGGCGTACAGCTATTGGTGATATCACTCGTGACAGTGTGCGGGTGGGCATGATACCTATGGTGAATGCGATGGCCGCTGCCGGCCTGGTGAGTTTACCAGGGATGATGACCGGGCAAATATTATCCGGTACAGATCCGGTAGAAGCGGTAAAATACCAGATATTAATTATGTTTTTAATAACAGCGGGTACCGGTTTTTCCGCAATACTGGCAACATGGATAGGTGCACGACATTTATTTGATGACCGACAACGGTTGCGTTTAGAACGTTTAAGTTAATACACTATTAGTTATGAAATTAAGAAATAGTCTTTTATTTATTTTAAGTTTTACCATGCTTTCTGTCTCGGTGCATGCTGCACCTGTCTATAAATGGGTCGATGAAGATGGCCAGGTGCACTATGGCAGTAAACCAAAAAGCAAAAATGCCAAAGAGATTGAAATAAAAAAGAAGTATATTGACTCAGGAAATGCGCCTGCCCCTTTGAGTGCACAAGAACGTGCAGATAAACAAAAACGTTTTATCAATGCATTAGATGCAGAAAATAAAGCGGTTGCAGAAGCAAAAAAGAAAAAAGAAAAGCAGCAAGAACTTAAGCTAAAACGCTGTAATGCTGCACGTGATCAATTACGTCGCTATGAAAATTCGGGTGCACTTTATGATCTTGATGAAAAAGGTAATCGAATTTTATTGAATAAAAAACAGTATGAGCAGGCGATGCAACAAGCGCGCGCCAGAGTAGAAAAGTGGTGTAATTAGCACTTCATTCTTTCCGCCCCAGCTGCGTTGAAAATAATTTAAAAACCGTCGTTTACTAATTGTAAACTCCATATTTTTAAATCATTGTCGCCTTGCTGGAACGAAAATTATTTCGTGCTAATAGTTTTACTTAATTAAGTTATATTGAAGTTGTCATTGCGAGTGAAGCGAAGCAATCTTTTAGTACTATGAGATAACTTCGCTTCACTCGTTATGACTTAAAAAATAATTTAGAGGTTTAAAGTGGATCAAATTTTAGTAGAAAAAAATGTCTCATCAATGAAGATGGAAGTCATGGGTGTATTTGACTGGGCGACCTGGGAAAAAGAAGTATCGGAATTCCCATGGGAATACAAAATGACAGAGTCTTGTTATATTATTGAAGGCGAAGCGATTGTTACCCCTGATGGGGGAGAACCAGTAAAAATAGAACGTGGTGATTACGTTATTTTTCCAAAAGGAATGAAATGCACCTGGAAAATAACGGATGCGATTGAAAAGTATTATAATTTTAGTGATACGTGATTTTTTGTCGGGTTTCGGCTGGACGGCCGCGTCTGGCAACCCCCGACGAATTAAATAATGGATTCCGGATCAAGTCCGGAATGACCATACGCGTCGAGCGAGCCAGACCTAATAAAAATCTAACGTTTAAGTATCGCTATCCAACGCCATAAATTAAGCAAGCTCGCCAATGAGCCGGCGAAATATGTTAACGCTGCGGCACGTAATATACGTTTTACTTTTGGTAAATCTTCTTTTTCAACGTAACCAGTTTCAAGTATTGGCAGGGCTTTATTAAAGCTGGCGTCGGTTTCAACGGGTAAGGTAACTAGATGGACAATGGTGGCCATAAACATGCTGCCAATTCCAACAAAGAATAATAAGCCCGCCAGTGCCGGTGCGCGGGTAATAGCAGTAACAACAGGCATTGCCATCATGGCGTAGACGCCAAGTTTTTGTACTATATTAGCGAGGATAGCTAAACGGGTTCGCCATGCAAGTAACTTTTCTTTACGGTGGTGTTGTATGGCATGACCGACTTCATGCGCTGCGACGGTAATCGCGGTTAATGATTTATCATCAAAGTTATTGGGTGATAAACGAACAACACGATCATTAGGGTCATAGTGATCAGAATTTGGTTCGGTTTTTTCAACCTTCACATGTTGCATTTCAAACCGATCGAGCAAATGACGTGCGAGTTCGCCGCCGGTACCCTGCAGTCGTTCTAAAGGTTTTGAATAGCGGCGAAAGGTATATTGTGCCCACCACTGTGGGCCAAAGATAATAACAATGACTAAAATTAAAATTATAATAAAATGCATAATAAGATTATATTGCCACTAAGGGCACGAAGAACACCAAGGTAAAAAATTATAAAATATTTAAATTAATTAGCCACTATGAGTATAGGGTAATAGGATTATAAAATAATTTCCGCCTTCAAGTAATGGATGATTATCTTTCTTTGTGTTCTTCGTATCCTTAGTGGCTAATTATTCTAGCTTTTATTTTTTACTACTATTGAAGCAATGCCGAGGTCGCGTAAACGGCGTCGGGTTTGATTTAACGCTTTAATAGTATTAAGCGGCCCAATACGAACACGGTGCCAGGTATCGGTGGCATTAATTTTTACTTTTTGAATGTTTGCTTCAATGCCTTGTAGAGCAAGTCGTGCTTTTAACTTATCGGCTTCTTCAAAATGCTTAAAAGATCCCGCCTGTAAAATATACTGTTCTGATTTTTTTGAAGTTGTCGTTTTATTTTCATTTGACTTAAGTAATTCTTGTTCGGGAATTGCGACTTCTAGTTCAGGCAAAATAGTATAAAAATCAAACTTAGGTTTATTGCTTGCTGGAGCAGGCGGCGCAACGGCGGTTTCTTTTTTAACGCCACGAGCTTCTGTTTGAGGTTTGCTTTGGAATACTTTTGCAACGGTGTCGGTAATAGCCAGTTTGCCAGAGCTATTGTCTTTTATATAAACAAGTAAAGCCACGAACAAGCCGATCATCAGGCCGGCAAACATCCATACCCAGCCGGGTATCGGTTTAGATTCTTTATGCTGGCTTTTTGCGTAATCTCTGGGCATTTTAATTATCTTTATATAAATTATATTACTGAATAGATTACATCTTATCAGGCGCTGAAACACCCAGTAGACCTAATCCATTTTGTAAGACTTGTTTAGTGGCTTGAATTAACGCTAAACGAGCATTTCGTATACTTTCATCATCAACGATAAATTGATGCGCATTATAGTAAGT
>CAMYJG010000035.1:50514-51338 GCA_947258695.1 uncultured Ectothiorhodospiraceae bacterium
ACGATAAATTGATGCGCATTATAGTAAGTATGTAAGTCGTTCGCTAAGTCACGTAAATAGTTAGCGAGTTGATGTGGCTCATGATTCAGTGCTGCATTTTCTACTAATTCTGTGAACTTGGATAAGGTTGTCATGATGGCTTGTTCATGTTGCTCAGTTAGCTTATCAAGGTTTGCCAGGCCACTTTCCTGATCGTAAGTTAAACCTTTTTCATCAAGCTGGCGTAATACACTACAAACGCGTGCGTGAGCATACTGGATGTAATACATTGGGTTCTCATTCGATTTTGATTTTGCCAGATCCAGATCAAAATCCAGGTGTTGTTCACACTTTCGCATCACATAAAAGAAACGCGCAGCGTCACTACCCACTTCTTTACGCAACTGGCGCAAGGTGACAAATTGCCCCGATCGTGTCGACATCGGCACTTTTTCTTTGCCGCGATAGAGAATGGCAAACTGAACCAGCAATACATGGAGTTTTGATGGATCATCACCGACTGCCTGCATTGCCGCTTTAACACGGGGCACATAGCCATGGTGATCGGAACCCCAGATATCAATCACCTGGTCGTAGCCACGTTCGAGTTTATTCATGTGGTAAGCAACATCAGAAGCAAAGTAGGTGGACTGGCCATTGGCGCGAACCAATACCCGATCTTTTTCATCACCAAAGTCGGTAGATTTAAACCAGATGGCACCGTCACGATCTTCTGCATGGCCAGATTTTATTAACCGTTCTACAGTAGACTTAACTAAACCGTTATCGGTTAAGCTGCGTTCAGAAAACCAATCTTCATAGACCACACCAAAGTGAGCAAGATC
>CAMYJG010000035.1:51390-56403 GCA_947258695.1 uncultured Ectothiorhodospiraceae bacterium
TCTTTATCACCGCCTTCGTTTTCATCAGCGGGCAGTGAACTGGCTATGTCACTCCACTGCTGCTGAAACTTATCGCCGTTATTTCGGTGCAAGTGGGCAGCTATATCCCAAACATAATCACCTTTATAGCCATTGACCGGGAAGTAATCAGCATCAGGCAAGCTGCCACAGAGGCTAAGGTAGCGAATCCAAACACTGGCGCAGAGAATATCCATTTGCCGGCCAGCATCATTAACATAGTATTCACGATGCACTTCAAAGCCGGCGGCGGCCAGCAAGTCAGCAACAGCTGCACCATAAGCAGCACCTCGGCCATGACCAACATGTAATGGTCCGGTTGGATTAGCGGAGACGAATTCAACCTGCACACGTTTGCCGCGACCAATGGTGGAGTGACCAAAGGCTTCGCCGGCATCAAGAATGGCAGGCACGATTGTCGTTAAGGTATTGGAATTCATGAAAAAGTTGATAAAGCCAGGACCCGCAATTTCGACTTTATCGATATCATTATTATCAGGCAGTGTGGCAACGATTTTCTCTGCCAGCTCACGTGGTTTTTGACCGGCAGGTTTAGCCAGCATCATTGCCAGGTTTGAGGCAAAATCACCATGACTTGGGTCCCGGGTGTGTTCAATGATTATTTTTGGGCTGATATCGTCAGCTAAAATACCTTCTTTTTTCAACTGAGAGACGACTTGTTCGAGAAGGTTGGCTAATACAGCTTTCATGATATTGATTTATAACCCGTTTTTTGGTGGATTGTTGCGAAAAACAGGATTATATCACTGGATCTAGCTTAAAGGATATTGGCGTTGAAGATAGTTTTTGCCGCTAATTTATTGTTATTGCGAGCCATTATAAGCAATGGCTCGCAATACAAGTTTTGAGTGTTACTTGGAAAAGTACGCTTCGATGGTTTTAATTTTAGAGCGAGGCACAGTCATCAACAATTTTCCTCCGCTGACTTTTTTCTGTACATAGAGGTTTGTCCCATCTATTTTAATTAACTGTCCATTTCGCTTATTACCATTTTTGGTTGTAATACGCACAAAGTCACTAACGTGTTTTGGTATTTGTGACAGTGTAATTTTATGATATTTAGCCGGCGCTTTTTGCTTAACCTTTGGTTTAGCAACCGGGGCTGGCCGCTTAATTGGCTCACCTCTTAGCAATGAATTAAAGTCCATGCTGTTTGCAATACGCCGTTCAAAATTCTCAGCAAATTGTGCGGGTGGTAGTGTGAAGCTCAGATCATTAACCAGTAAGCCATTTATTTTAAGTCGTACATTTAAATTATCCATAATTTCTTCACCGGACATGTTGGGCACCATCATAAAGTTAAACTCTTTTGCAGGTGCCATAGTCAGTGTGACTAAATCAGGTTTTAGTAAAAAATCTTTGTAGGCTTCACGTAAACCATCGCCAGGTGCAAAGCCCCAAATCATATAAAAATATTTATCTGATTGTTTAACCTCGGCGTCAATAAATTTCTCTTTTTCCATGTTACTGAGTTTGGAACAATACTTAACGAAACGTGGTGTGTATGTTTCATCTTTATAGCTGATATCTACATTGGCGAGTTGTGGCATACCACCTTGCATCATTTGCGATGAAGACATGCTACCAATATTAACGATATCAATACTGCCATTCATACTACCCATATTACGGGTTCTGGCTGACATAGAAAATTTTAGTGTTTTTTGACTTTCATTAAAGTTATAGGCCACACGCATATTGGAGAGTAATCGCGTGTATCCCATCTCTTTATAATCGGAAGGACCAAAAATACTTTTACCACCACATAGTGTACGTTCGGTGGCATAGACAGGTTGCATACGTTTGACCAGTTGATCCAGCCATTCTGCGGTTTCACCATGAAGATCTAAATAGAAATCGTCAATAGCAAATCCCAGGCTGGAGGGAAAGTCACCTTTTTTAATGTTTTCAGGTCCACTTAGCATGTAAGTAAAGCCAGGCGTTTCCAGTGTAATGTTTCCCAGGGTTAATGTTTCAGGTAAAAATGCACCTGCAATGCGTACATTTTGTAATTTAACTTCACCGGATAAAATTGAAGTTGAGAGATCACTATACTTGACTTGCACAAATGGTTGAATCGCGCTGAGCGTATTATCAATATTGGTTTTGAATTGATGATGAATATAACCATTGATACCAGCAGCAAGTGCAAGTAAAGCAAGTACTGCTGCAATAATGATATTTCGAATATGTCTGGGCACTTTATTCCCCTTGTTTTATATTTTTAACGCTTTTTAGCTTTTTTATCTAAGCTTTTCAATGTTTCTAATAAATTTGATGCGCCTAATACAGCGGCTGCACCTTCGTAACCTGTTCCGGTTCCATTAACCAGTACAGTTGGTATTTTAACAATAGACGGATTTTTAATCGCTGCATCTAAGGTTTTTTCTAATGCTTGCAATTGCATGGCACGTTCTTTACCCAGTACATTGGCTTGTGCTTGTTGACCACGAGCAATTTCGATTAGTTTAAGTTTTTCACCTTCACCTTCGAGTTGTAATTGGCGCTTACGATGTTTAGCCGCTTGCTTGGCAATTTCGGCCTTAACCAGTTGAGCTTGTTGATCGGCAGTTGCCCGTTCACGCTCAACTGCAATACGCTGTTTCTGAGTTTGTTGTTCTTTAATATAAGTGGCTTTTAATTGTGTGGCTAATTGTTCACGTAATGTTGCAACAAGTAATTCAGGAGGGATTGCTGGTTCACCCATGCGTACTTCCTGGATACTAACCCCGGCTTTTAAGCCTTCGGGTATAATCGCTTCCTCAAGTAATTTAACTATCTCTTTACGTTTAAGCATGAAGTCCAATGCTTTACGCTCTTTAACACCACCGATGGTACGTAATATGTCACGAATAGCAGGTGTAATAATATTATCTTCAACATTTTTTAAGTTACCAATTGTCGCAACAACAATCGGTGCATTTTCCGGGTGTACTTGTACCACAACACGCATTTCAACCGGAACGGTCCAGCCTTCAACACGAACAAGAATGGCGGAAGAGGCCGCATTTTTTGGTACAGGAAGTTTTTCAGATGTTTCGGTTTGTTTAATTGTACCATTGTCATCAACAGTTAGATTAATTTGTCGTTTTGTATATCCACCTTTATACACCCATGTTCTTAAGCGAGTCGGGATAACTGTTGGTACATAAGCCTGTTTATTTAAATAGTAACGCCCTGGTGGATATGCTTCATCCCAAACCCCAACACAACCTTTAGGTACTATAGCCGTTGCAACTTTTCCACCCTCTTTTCCATCACTTGCTATTATTTTAGGGCATTTGGTAGATGTTTGAACATTGGAACGAATCACCGCAACATGACCTGTTGGTACATCCAGTGCTTTAGCAATTTTTACGTCAAACAAGTAGCGATTAATACGATATTTACCAGGCGGTAATACGCTTGTTTGAGGACCCTTTTGACCTTTTCCTTCCGTTAAGAAGTGAGTGGCATTAAGCATGCTTTGAAATTTTTGTTCTGGCCATTCATCAGCAAAAAATTGTCCTGGACGTAAGGGTAAGCCATCTTTCGCATTAAGAATGCCGTATTGCCCTTCTGGAATTTCAATTACCGGGACACTGGTATCAACTTCATTGAGAATACGAACAAACGGCATAAAGTGAAATCCAGGACCGATGATTTCAGCTTGTGGGCCTTTTTCACCGTCGGGCGCAATAATTTTGCCTGGGGGTAAATTTGACGCGAGATAGATACGTTCTAAATGTCCCACCTCATTTGCACCAATAATAACGAAGGAGCGAGAGCCGAGTAAAAATAAACCAACGCCTACCAGTACAAACTGGGTAACACGCGTGTAAATAATGGATTTTTGTTCATCATCTTTTTCAATAGGATTTTTGAGCAAGTAAACTGCCCAGGCCAACATCAAAATTGAAATTACACCTAGAAACATAATGAACCCCTTATATTCTTCCTTATAAATACGAGCTTATGAGGTTATGAATTTAAGCGGTTGATTGCAAGTCAGAAACCTTTCTCGTGTTTATTTAATGCAATATAAAACAGCTTATCGTAGGCAAAATCTTACATTAAATCGAGCGGATCAATATCCAGTGACCAGCGTACTTTTTTTGCGGCTTTGTCGTTTTCAAGTTGTAGAATTGTTGCTGCGAAGAGAGATTGCAATTGGTTACGATGATTGGCTTGTATCAGTAATTGAGCACGATAACGACCAGCGCGGCGTTCCATTAAGGCAGGGAAAGGCCCAAGCAATATGAGATCAATTATTTTTGCTTGTTCTAATAGCAGACGTGCCTGCTCTAAAAAAATCATTGGGCTTGTTTTGTCGACGGCTTCTGCCCGTAGTAATGCCAGATGAGTGAAGGGAGGCAGTTCCGTTTGTTGCCGTTCTTCTAATAATGCTTTAGCAAAATTGGCATAGTCATGTTTAAGTAGTGGTTTAAACAATGGATGATCAACATGATGGGTTTGAATCAGTACTTCACCTTCTTTTTCTTCACGTCCGGCTCGCCCGGCTACTTGTAAAATTAATTGTCCCATGCGTTCAGATGCACGAAAGTCTGAACTGTATAAACCATGATCCGCATTTAACATTCCAACCAGGGTGACATTAGGAAAGTGATGGCCTTTGGCTAACATTTGGGTGCCGATTAATATTTGCTTTTTGCCATGATTGATTTCTTTGAGTAACTTTTGCATTGAGCCTTTACGTCGGGTGCTGTCACGATCGATACGAATCACCTGGTATTGTGGAAATAAATCAGTAAGTGCATGTTCTATCCGCTCGGTACCAAAACCCATTTGTAATAAATCTTCACTTTTACATTCCGGGCAGCTATTCGGTTTGTATTGTTCAGTGCCACAATGGTGACAACGTAGCTGCGAGCTGCTTTGATGCAGGGTCATATGGGCATCACAACGTGGACACAAGGCATGCCAGCCGCATTCGTGACACATTAAAACAGGTGCATAGCCACGCCGGTTTAAAAA
>CAMYJG010000035.1:56541-61881 GCA_947258695.1 uncultured Ectothiorhodospiraceae bacterium
GCGTTATAAAGTGTTTCTAATGAGGGTGTGGCTGAACCTAGTATAATAGGTATTTTTAAGTCACGAGCGCGTTTAACTGCAAGGTCACGGGCGGAATATCGAAAGCCATCTTGTTGTTTAAAAGAAAGATCATGTTCCTCATCGATAATAATAATGCCAGGTCGAAGCAAGGGACTAAATACAGCTGAGCGTGTTCCTATAATCACATCGGCTGAGCCAGCACGGGTATTTAACCAGGCCTGTAAACGTTCTTCATCATTGAGTCCGGAATGCATAATCGCAATGCGGCCATCAAGGCGCTGTAAAAAACGATCGAATAATTGAGGGGTCAGTCCAATTTCAGGAACAAGCACCAGGGCTTGCTTACCTTGGCGTATCGTATCTTCAATTAGCTGTAAGTACACTTCTGTTTTACCGCTGCCAGTCACCCCTTCGAGTACGTAGGCATGAAAACCATCGTCTTTTTGTTTGAGAACCTGGTCAATAGCGCGTTGCTGATCCTTATTTAACGCCAGTGGTGTTCGAACTGCTTTTGCCGTGGGCAAGGCATTTTCTTCTGTGGCAAAGACCCAGCCTTTTTCTTGTAAGCGTTTCATAACAGGCTGCCAGCTAACATGCTTTTCGCTGAGTTGCGCATTTAATAAGCCCGTTTTTGCCTGTTGTAAATCTGACAGTAATGCCATTTGTTTTGCCGCGCGTTTTAAAGACTCAGGCTCAATACGTTCGCCTTCAGGCGTAAGTTGCCAGCGCTTAATACCTTTTATATGGGTGCTGGCACCCTGGCGCAGTTTTACCGGTAAAGCGTTTTGCATGACTTCTCCGACAGGATGGTGGTAATACATACTGCACCAAAGAAGTAATTGCAAAAGTTCCTGATCAAAAACCGGTTTCTCATCCAGAATTTCAATCACTTTTTTTAATTTTTGCGCAGGAACATCAGTTTCCTGAACGATTTCTACCAGTATGCCGACTAATGTTTGCCGTCCAAATGGAACCTTAACCCGTACTCCAATTTGAGGTGATTTTTCGGCCCAATTACCTGGAGCGAGGTAGTCAAAATACCGCCTGATTGGGGTTGGAATAGCAATGCGAAAATAGCGGTTCATTATTTTATTGTTTGCGCTCAAATAGCTCTTTTTTAATAAGGCAATTATGCCTATGGAATTCTGATAGTTACCTTCATAACTTCAATTATTTTCTTGTATAGATCACTTAAGTTATTGTCTATACAGCATTTTATTTTTCGTGATCAGTTATCCACAGAAGCTGTGGATAAGTCTGTGGATTGAATGTATTAAACTGCCAAAACTACCCTGTTTTACTACAGAAATGTTAAATTGGTTAGAATTTGTACTTACTATATATTCTATATTTTTCAATCACTTATACTATTTTTATAGCGTTATTGACACTTTGTGACACAATTATTACGTTAAGTCTTTGTTATTATTACGCCTGTGCATAAAAGTGCATTTTGTTGGGATTTTTGCTTGATCAATTGAATATTTTCATGCTATCGGCACTGCCGAAACGAGCTATTTTTAAAATTATAAGTATGATTTAGGCAAAATACTGAGGTGCAAGTTTATCACTATTCATGGATAAGTAACCGTATGAAAAGGGCTGCTAAAATTGAATAAATTGAGGGGGCAAAGGTGTCAGATTGGTCAAAATTTGAACAGGCAATAAGTGACGCATTCGGGAGATCGTTTTTACTAAAGCAAAATGCTGCGGTGAGTGGTGGCGATATCAACCAGGCATTTCGAGTTGAAGGGGTTTTTACTGATAATAATCAGGCTGCTCAGTATTTTATAAAGCTTAATCAACAAAGTCGCCTGGCTATGTTTGAAGCCGAGGCAGCAGGTCTTGAAGAAATCGATCAATCCAAAACGATACGTGTGCCGAAGGTGGTTTGTCATGGCGTAGAGGGTAGCCAAAGTTTCCTGGTATTGGAAAATTTATCCCTGGCTCAAGGATTGGGTGTTGATGCAGCAAAGCGCCTTGGCCAGCAATTAGCAGCCATGCATCGGGTGACGGCACCGCAATTTGGTTGGCAACGAAATAATACGATTGGCACAACCCAACAAAATAATAACTTAACCGATAGCTGGATTGATTTTTGGAGAGAACAGCGACTCGGTTTTCAATTAGACCTGGCAAAGAGTCATGGTTGCGGACTTTCTTTATACACAAAAGGTGAAAAGTTAAAATCCCAGTTGCAGCAGTTTTTTTTAAGCTACACCCCCGAACCTTCTTTGCTACATGGTGATTTATGGTCAGGAAATTACGGTTATTTAAGTAGTGGTGAACCTGTTATCTATGATCCCGCTGTCTATTATGGCGATCGAGAAACTGACCTGGCGATGACAGAGTTGTTTGGTGGCTTTGTTGCTGAATTTTATTCTGCTTACAACGAAGTATGGCCACTTGATAAGGGTTATCAAAGACGCAAAACCTTATATAACCTTTACCATGTTTTAAATCACTTTAATTTATTTGGGGGTGGCTACGCCATCCAGGCAGAAAACATGCTGGATAATTTACTGGATGGAATATGACGGGCATTTAGGATGGGTAAACATATACACATCCTATATATATTACTAATGAGCTTTTACAAGCAATCTTTATCCTGGCAAACCAGTTCACTACGTGCGGCATTAACACGGTTTAACAACGCGGCGTAATGAGTCGCATCATCTGCAGATTCAAGCGGTCCTTCCAGTCCTGTATTTGTTTTTACACACCAGCCATCACCACATGGTTGAATTAAAGTCGCATCAAAAGTCATAGTTCACCTCCTGTACAAAATTTAATGGTTTACTCTGCAAGTCATTACTTGCTAGAAGATTTTGAAATATGCACAGCTTTTCAAATCTTGTTATTTTAATTTTAGCGAGACTGGAGCCGTTTGTGAACTAGTTCACATAATTTTAACAATACAATTATTTCTTCCCACATGGTCCCAATAAAACTCTAATTTATAAAATTTAAATCCACTTTATTAAATTAACTTAAAAATAAATTAAAACTATACTTTTTTGCAATAAAGTGGTTAATAGCGGTTACTAACTAGCGCTATTTATTGAGTAAAGTGGGTGTAATGCTGTTTTAATGCTGCGAAAAACCTGTTTATTGTGGGTTTCTTGTTCTGCTAATAATTTCTTCATATGCTCTCTTTCGGTCGGCATATCGAAACATGCTGGGCAGGAGTCAGGTATCACGGGTAAGTCATTTTCTCTTGCAAAATCAGTAGTTTGTTTTTCTCTAACATAGATCATAGGACGAATTATACGAATATCTCCATCCTGATTAGTGTAATTTGCCTTCATTGTCCTTAATTGCCCACCATGAAATGCAGACATTAAAAAACTCTCTGCCAAATCATCTAAATGCTGCCCTAAAGCAAGCACATTGTAGTTTTGCTGGCGCGCAGTGGAATACATGATTCCCCGTTTCATTCTTGAACAGAAAGAACAAAAAGAGTCTTTTTGCATTTGTTGTTCTGCTTGTTTGGTCATGTCATGGCTTTCATAGAAATAGGGAACATTCAGTTCAGCCAGGTAGGTTTTCAATACGGAAGGATCAAATCCCTCAATTTCGGGATCAATCGTAATCGCAGCAATGGAAAACCGGATCGGCGCATGGCGTTGCAGGTGGCGCAGAGCATGCAATAAAGTTAAAGAATCCTTACCGCCAGAGAGTCCCAATAGAATACGATCACCCTCTTCAATCATGTTAAATTCAGAAACAGCCTGGCCGATGGGCCGCATTAAGGTTTTTGGCATTTTTAGGATATTTTGTTTTTTAGTCATAACTTTACTTTTGTGATAATTTGAAGAAATGTCAGATTCACTCTATATAATTAGAGTATAAATGATCCCACAATAGAAGATGCAGAGAAAATGAGCCAACCGAGCGTAAAAACTATCACCGCTAAAGAAGCCTATGATTTCATTCAGAATGATCCACGGTCCTTGTTGATTGATGTGCGTTCAAATATGGAGTTTTTATTTATTGGTCATCCAACCGATGCGATTAGTATTCCCTGGATAGATGAACCAGATTGGGTAATAAACCCGAATTTTGCTGCCGATGTGCGTAAGTTAATTTTGGGTGGATTAGAACATGATCGCAAGGGGCATAATGTGCCAATTTTTCTTATTTGCCGTAGTGGAAAGCGTTCACTGGAAGCTGGAAAACTACTATTAGAAGAAGGTTTTCATGATATTTATAATATCGCGGAGGGCTTCGAGGGTGAGCTGGATGAAGATCATCATCGCAGCACATTGGCGGGCTGGCGTTTTGACGGTTTACCCTGGAGTCAGTGTTAGCTTGTAGTTTTTATGAGAAAACCAGTTGAAGTTATACAGGGTGATAAATCATTACGACTGAGTTTATACCTTATTATCGCCTCTTATATCCTTTTAATACTGCTGATTGAGCCAGCATTGGATTTTATTTTGCTTTCTCTATTTGAGCAGAACAATGTATATGAAATCGACAAAATTAACAGAATAAAGCAGGTTGTTAGCGCCCTGCTATACACAGTAATAGGCTTTATACCAGCTAGTTATGCCAGCTGGTTTGGTTACCGAATTATAGCCTCGGCAAAAATCCCTCCAATACTCTCTTCTGCGAAACCACGCTTTCCCTTCACGGTTATCGTCATTAAAGGCAAGCCAGCTAAAATGTTTGGTGTTCTTATAATTGTTGTTTCCCTGGTACTGATTTTTCAGCTGATATTACACTTAGTAAATGTATTACTTTTATAGGAATTTATTAAGTTATTCAATGTGTTGGTCGATAAATTAAGTCAGTAATACGATTTATATGGATTTTTATGCACAATTTAAATCAGACATTAGCTGAACAATTAGACATATCAAAACAAGAAATAGAAAGACGTAAACATTTCCAAAAATTAACAAAAAAAGATGCGGAAGTTCTATTAACGTATAAGCCTATTATTGCTAATCATGTTGTGGGCATTGTGAAAATTTTTTATGATTTTTTGACTTCTTATTCTGATGTTACCTCCATCATAGGTGACGCTGAAAGTACGCGACGTATAAATAGTTCTATGAATCGATACATTCTGGAGTTGTTCGATGGTCATTATGATGAAGACTATATCAGTAAACCTTTAAGAATCGGTTTGGTTCATCAGCGTATCGGGGTTTCAACCGATCTCTATTTGTCTGGCATCTACCAGCTACAATTAAATTTGCTTAACATTGTTGCGATGTATGATATGGGCCATAAATATTTTATGGATATGTTCTCACTACGCCAGACAATCAATAAAATCCTGATGTTTGAAACGAAATGTATAAAGCA
>CAMYJG010000036.1:0-11559 GCA_947258695.1 uncultured Ectothiorhodospiraceae bacterium
ACACCTTTGATGCAGAAGTTGTTAATGCAGAAGGCCCCGTATTAGTTGATTACTGGGCTGACTGGTGTGGCCCATGCAAAATGATAGCCCCTATTCTCGACGAAATTGCTGAAGAATATGCCGGCAAACTCAAAATCACTAAATTGAATATTGATGAAAATCCCGCAACACCTCCTAAATTTGGCATTCGCGGTATTCCAACATTAATGATTTTCAAAAATGGTAACGTAGAGGCCACTAAAGTCGGCGCGGTATCTAAATCACAACTTGCTGCTTTTATTGACAGCAATTTATAGATTACCGATTAATTCGTCCGGTTCACTGATTAATGAACTGGACGTTTTTATAATTTAGTGCTAATGTTCGTTACATAATCAATATCTAAATATTTTTAATCATTTTCGCTCTGCTTTTTTCAACCAACGTGTAAATTAAGCGCTGCGGCAAAACCTCAAATACTTCAAAAAAAACAATTTTTACAAACAGTACGCCGTTCAACGCATTCGCGTCATTTCGTGTCGTATCTAAACATAAAAAACTTCGAAATAATCAAAGAACCCTCAATATGAATTTATCAGAACTAAAACAAAATCCCGTTCCCGCTCTTATTAAAATCGCCTCTGGCATGGGCATTGACAACCTGTCCCGCTCACGCAAACAAGACACGCAAAAAGTGGTGAAGACATCTACGGTGATGGTGTACTTGAAATACTACAGGATGGGTTTGGATTTTTACGTTCCGCCGACAGTTCATATTTAGCCGGTCCCGATGATATTTATGTGTCTCCTAGCCAAATCAGACGCTTTAATTTACGAACTGGTGACACTGTGGCAGGTAAAATTCGACCGCCAAAAGATGGCGAACGTTATTTTGCTCTACTCAAAGTTAACGAAATTAATTTTGAGCCACCTGAAAATGCCAAGCAAAAGGTTCTGTTTGAAAACCTGACGCCATTACATCCGAATGAGCGTATTACCCTGGAAGTGGGTAATGGTAGTAGTGAAGATATGACTGCACGTGTTATCGACCTCACTGCCCCTATCGGCAAAGGTCAACGTGGTTTAATCGTATCACCGCCTAAAGCAGGTAAAACCATGATGTTGCATGACATTGCGCATGCCATTACGCATAACAACCCAGAATGTCATCTGATTGTTTTACTAATTGATGAGCGTCCTGAAGAGGTGACAGAAATGTCACGTTCAGTGCGCGGTGAAGTGGTTTCTTCGACCTTTGATGAGCCTGCCAGCCGCCATGTCCAGGTAGCAGAAATGGTTATCGAAAAAGCCAAACGCCTGGTTGAGCACAAAAAAGACGTGGTTATCCTGCTTGACTCTATTACCCGTCTCGCACGTGCCTATAACACGGTTATCCCTTCGTCCGGTAAGGTCTTGACCGGTGGTGTTGACGCCAACGCCTTACACCGTCCTAAGCGCTTCTTTGGTGCAGCTCGAAATGTCGAAGAAGGTGGCTCACTGACCATCCTGGCAACGGCCCTGGTTGAAACGGGTTCTCGCATGGATGATGTCATCTACGAAGAATTTAAAGGCACAGGTAATATGGAAATTCACCTGAATCGGAAAATTGCTGAAAAACGCCTCTATCCAGCCATTGATATCAATCGTTCCGGGACTCGCCGTGAAGAATTACTGACGAAACCAGACGAACTGCAAAAAATGTGGATTTTACGTAAAGTGGTTCATGACATGGATGAAATTGGTTCAATGGAATTTCTTCATGACCGTCTAAAAGGCACTAAAACTAATAACGATTTCTTTGATTCAATGAAAAAATAACTCGAAACTGTGACCTATTTCTGGGGTGATTTATGTTACCCCATAAAGTTTACAGCCATTCTTTACCCAGTTTCCCCCCCTTAGTTAATAAGATAACTTACACACCTAAAGTAAATTCTAGACAATTTGTGTGTCTATTATCAAATACGCTAAAATCAAACTAGCTATTTCACAAATCAGCCAGAAATTAGCTATTTTCTGCTGATTTAATACCACCAAGTGGCTAAGCTTGGTTTATTACTTGTTAGATGAAGGAATAATGGCATGTCAGGTAATTCTGTTAACGATATTGATTTTGAGCACTGGGCAAATCTTGCTTCTACTGATCCGCAAAAATTTGAGCAATTACGCCAGGATAAAATATTAGCCGCCATCAATCGAACGTCAGGCAAACGTCAACAGCGACTACGTGGACTACAGTGGCAAATCGACACTATCCGGGATCAGCATAAAGACTCAGCCCTGGCTGGCTGCCTCGCCATTTCAGAGTTGATGTGGGAAACGTTTGAACACCTGGCTGAATTACTTCAGTCGCAGGCAGAAAATGGCTTATCGGCTCCTACCCCTAAAATGCAGGCAAATATCATCCCTTTCCCCCGCGATATCTGAAACGCAAAATTAATAGGCTCGCAAAAGAAAAGCCTGATAAAGCTGATTTTAAACTTGCTGTTGGTTGGCCTTTTCCGTATGATCGCCCGTCCAATAATGTGCATGGTGCTAAATTTAGTGTTGGGTTTAAATCTTATACACCCTAAATGAAGTGGCGATGCTCTGAATACTTATAGAGGTCTTTAAAATGAAAGCTGATATCCATCCAGCCTACGAAGAAATTACTGTAACCTGCAGTTGTGGCAGCGTTTTTAAAACACGCTCAGCTAGTTGCAAAGATCAAACAATTGAAGTTTGTTCACAGTGTCATCCATTTTTCACAGGCAAACAAAAACTGCTTGATACTGCAGGTCGTGTTGATAAATTCAACCAAAAATACGGCAAAAAATAATTTGTCCTGTATTGCCATGTCTGGCACTACATATATAAAACAAAAGGCGTCCATTTGGACGCCTTTTGTTTTGCTGCTACTAATAGTAACAGCCACTTTCACAAACCCCCTTTACGCAGACACTTGCAGAGCCAACAAATTTCATGAAACAGCCCGGGTTGATCGCGTTTTTGATGGTGACACGATTCGCCTGGATGATGGACGCAAACTTCGCCTTATAGGCATTAATACCCCTGAACGTGGGCGTAACAACAAACAGGATGAGCCTTTTTATCAGCAAGCTAAAGATCAACTTCGGCAATTAATCAGAAAAAATCAAAACACAATAAAAATCATTTTTGGCAAAGACAAACAAGATCGCCATAACCGACTTCTGGCTCATATCTTCTCAGTTAATAATGAAAATATAACAACAACACTACTTAAAAAAGGATTGGGATTTGCAATCGCTATCCCCCCCAATATTCAACTCTTAAGCTGTTATCTGGATGCTGAGCGTGAAGCCAAAAGACAACTTCGTGGTATTTGGTCACACCCTTATAGCAAGCCAATTCCGGTAGACTTACTAAAAAATTCAGCACGTGGATTTCATCGGGTAAGTGGCGTAGTCAAACGTATTGGCGAAAGTCGCTCTTCTTTCTGGCTTAACCTGGAAACAAACTCGGATAATAAATTTGCCCTGCGAATTATGAAAAAACATCTTTCACATTTTAAAGATTTTCATCCGCAAAGTTTAATAAATCGTAAACTCATTGCTCAAGGCTGGATATACCAGGCAAAAAAAGAACAACGTATCACTATTCATCATCCTGCATCCATGCAAATACTAAGCACTGACTGAACTACGATCAGCTGTTACACTTACCACTACAAAGTTATTTAATACTAAAGGCTGGCTATGACCGACAAAAAACTCTCTGCAGAAGAATTAAAACAAGCCGCACTTAATTATCATGCCAACCCTGTCGCCGGTAAAACCGCAACGGCTTTAACCAAAGCCTGTGATACCCAGTACGATCTTAGTCTTGCTTACACACCTGGTGTTGCCGCTCCGGTTCGGGCCATCGCAGAAGATCCTGAAAGCGCTTATCAATACACCAATAAAGGTAACCTGGTTGCGGTTATCACAGATGGTTCTGCTGTTTTAGGCTTAGGTAACGTTGGTGCTTTAGCAGGTAAACCGGTGATGGAAGGTAAAGCAGTGTTGTTTAAGAAATTTGCCGACATTGATGTTATGGATATTGAAGTGAATGCAGAATCAATTGATGACTTTGTCACAACAGTAAAAAATATCTCACCGACCTTTGGCGGTATTAATCTCGAAGATATTGCTGCACCACGTTGCTTTGAAATAGAGCAAGCCCTTAACGAACAACTTAACATCCCGGTTTTTCATGATGATCAGCACGGCACTGCCATCATCATTGCAGCCGGTTTATTAAACGCACTTGAAATTACCGGCCGTGAAATTGAAAAAGCACATATTGTTTGCCTCGGTGCAGGTGCGGCAGGTATTGCCGCAATGCGCATGTTAAAAAATTTAGGCGCGCGGAAAATATACCTGGTTGACCGAAAAGGCGTTGTCTATAACGGGCGTGAAAATGTTAACAAGTACAAACAAGAATTTTCCCGTGAATCATCCCGCCGAACCTTAAGTGATGCCATTGATGGTGCAGATGTATTTATCGGTGTATCGGGACCAAACTTATTAAAACCAGAAATGCTGAAAACCATGGCAGCAAACCCCATTGTTTTTGCCTTATCTAATCCTGATCCTGAAATAAATCCTGAGCTCGCAATAAAAACACGCGATGATATTATTTTAGCCACAGGTCGTAGTGACTATCCCAACCAGGTAAATAATGTATTAGGTTTTCCTTTTATCTTTCGTGGCGCCCTGGATGTGAGGGCGACCTGCATTAATACCGAGATGCAAATAGCCGCCGTCAAAGCACTTGCCGCTATAACAAAAGAACCCACGCCACAAAACGTGCTTGATGCGTATGGTGTTAGTAAGCTTGAATTTGGTAAAGATTACCTTATTCCAAAACCTTTTGACCTGCGCCTACAGGACTTTGTACCTAAAGCCGTAGCTGAAGCAGCAGTGGATACCGGTGTAGCAAAAGATCGTTAAAAACTTATAAATGATGGGCCACTAAGAGCACGAAGAACACAAAGAATATTTAAACGTAGACATATTTTTTTGGGGAGGGGCATTATGATATACCTTGTAAACGCCATATTCACCTTAGATGATACGATAATAAAAACTTAATTATTTTTTCTTGGTGTTCTTCGTGCCCCTGGTGGCCATCGCTTTATTCAGCACTATTTAACAATAACTCAACATCGGTAATACTTGCTCTTTGCATTGGCTTACCATCTACGGGACTCAATGGGACCTGTTTTTGCTTGGGTAAAAATATAGTTAGTTCAACCTGCGCGTCATCAACCATAAATTCATAGACGGAATAAAGCTGGTATTGTTCGGCACCCGTTTTTAAACGTCTTTCACTCAGTTTATTCGGAATCTTATTGTCTTGCAGATAAAAACCAACACTTTCAACCGTGTCTGCAAATAGATGAATTCTTATAACTGAATGCTCATCGGCTGTGCCATTTAAAACACTACCCACTAGCCGGGGATTAAAGCGCTGCAAGAACTGCATAGCTTCAACGGCTATTTCACGCAAGTGACTTAAATGTTCTGGCTGACTAGTGGCCCGAAACAGCCGTTGATACTCACTAAGTGCCAATTCAATTTCTGCATTGTTTGGCAAGCTCTTGGTATCTGTTGCCCCAAGCTGCTGGGCTGCTTTTTGTTTAGCGGCATGAAAATCACGCATACCACTCTCAAGTATAATTTGAGCTGTTTTCTGCGCCAGGCGTTGCCGCATATGAGCATGATCGCGTTGAGACATGCGATAAAAACCTTATATCTAGAAAATATCTTCAGTAATATCCGCAGGGCGACTATCGGAAACGGAATCAGTTGGATTATTGACCGCTGTCTCCGTTTGTTCAGTAGGCACCTGCTCCGATAAGAAAAACTCAAATATAGCATCTTGTGTTGTTGGATTAGCTAATTGTCCCGTTTTCGGATCAATACGTACAGAAACTAAACCTGGTGGTTGCTGTAATTCTTTTTCCTCAACACCATTTAATGCATCACCCATATAATCTACCCACATTGGCAATGCTGCACGCGCTCCCGTTTCCCGGTCGCCAAGTGGCCTTGGGTTATCAAATCCTACCCAGGCTATTGTGGCTAAATCCGCATTGAAACCGGTAAACCAGGCATCCCGTTGATCATTTGTTGTTCCTGTTTTTCCAGCGAGATCTTTTCTGCCAATCGCTAATGCTCGACGACCTGTTCCACTACGAATAACATCTCGCATCATGGTATTAATTAAAAAAACTGTTTGTGGTAATAACACTTGTTCAGCTAATTTTAATTGAACCGGTCCTTGTTTAACTTGCAAACGTTCCGCTTCATCCATTACAGAAAGAAATGATTCACTCAAGTCTTCTGGTATTGCGGGTAATTCGGCTTTTTTTGTTGCCGTGTTTTCCTTAGCCGCATCATTTTCTTTTCCGTCGCTATTAGCTTCAGTTTTATCTGTTTCAACTTCTTGTTTGCGACATGCCAGGCAAACTTGTTCTGGCTCGGCCAGATAAACAATTTTATTCTTGGTACCAACAACATAATCAATAAAATAAGGTTTAACTCGATAGCCACCATTAGCAAAAACAGCATAGCCCCCTGCAAGATCAAAAGGTGTTAATGAACCACTACCTAGTGCAAGTGATAAATCACGTGGCAACATCTTCCTGGTAAAACCAAATCGCTTGATATAACGAATCGCGTAACCTATTCCAATGTCTCGTAGTAAACGAATCGAAACCAGGTTTCGTGATTTAATTAATGCCTGACGTAGACGAGTGTCACCATAAAACTTACCACTATAATTTTCTGGTCGCCAGGTATCTTCAAGGCCAGGAGCATCAAATACCACCGGAGCATCAGCAATAATGCTTGCCGCGGTATAACCCTTGTCTAAAGCGGCGGTATATATAAAAGGTTTAAAACTTGATCCCGGCTGACGCTGTGCCTGGATCGCCCGGTTAAATTTACTTTCATAATAATCAAAACCACCATTAAGAGCTTCAAGCGCGCCATCTTCAGGTGCCAGGGAAACCAGCGCACCGCCAACAGTCGGTTTTTGCGCCAACCAACTACAACCCGGTTTGTCCGAAGGAACAGTGTAAATAATATCGCCTTCTTTTAAACGCTGATGTGCAGATGTTAACTCTGCTTCAACAGTATTATCATCGACATAAGTTCGTGCCCATTCAATATGTTCCCACGGCAAGTAAACTATTTTGTTGTCCGCGGTATAGGCATATGCATCCTGCTCATTCACCTGAAATACTAACGAAGGCACAAGACTTCCATATGTAGAGATTTTATTTAATTCTTTACGCCACAGAGAAAATTTATCCAGCTCCTGAGTTTTTGTTTTACTCACGATCGTACTGTCACTTTCTTCTGCTAAATTCACTTCTGAATTTACCGACTCATCTTTCTCGTCAGAATTTAAATCATAAAACCCAATATGACCACGATAGCCATGACGACGATCATAGCCAAGTAAAGCATTACGCAAGGCTTTATTTGCCGCTCGCTGCCTGTCTGCATTGATAGTGGTATAAACACTATAGCCGCCTGTATACGCATCAGTACCATAACGTTTCACCATTTCCGTGCGTACCATTTCAGCAATATACGGTGCTTCAAGTTCAATGTCCTGGCCATGAACCTTGGCCAAATCCTCTGCGTCTAATGCTGCCTGATAAGTCTCATCATCAATAAAATTTAACACTCGCATACGACCCAGCACATAATTTCGGCGAATAAGAGCCCGTTCGGGGTTATTAATCGGGTTGTAGCTGGAAGGCGCTTTAGGTAAACCGGCCACCATGGCATATTCAGCGACCGAGAGCTGATGAATCTCCTTGCCATAATAAACTTGAGCAGCCGCAGAAAAACCATAAGCCCGCTTACCGAGATATATTTTATTGAGATATAAAGCCAGAATTTCTTGCTTGCTTAAAAACCCTTCTATTTTTAATGCCAGGAAGATTTCATTAAGTTTACGTAAATAGGTTTTTTCTCGACTAAGGAAGAAGTTCCGTGCAACCTGCATGGTTATTGTACTGCCACCCTGACCTTTTTTGCCCGTTCGGATTAAATGAACTGCTGCGCGCAATATTCCCTGGTAATCAACCCCGGGGTGTTCAAAAAATCGGTCATCTTCTGCGGCTAATACCGCATTGACCAACTGCTGAGGGAATTCTTCATATAATAAAGGTGTCCGCTTCATTTCCCCAAATTCAGCAATTAACTCGCCCGTTTTAGCATAAACTCGTAATGGAACCTGTAATTGCACATCTTTTAAGGTGTCAATGCTGGGTAAACGTGGGGAAAGGTATAAATAGGCGCCACCAATAAATAAACCTGACGCGATCGTTCCAATTAGTACCAAATACCCAACCAATTTGGCTGTTTTCTTATAAATTAACTTCATCTGCTCACAATATATTAAGGTTGTGCGTGAAAATACCGATACATTCACACAAGGCGAAAGTATATGGGTTGAATGAAAAGCTGTCACGCCTATTTGTATTTTTTCATTAGATGTCCTATAGTTGACTCAACAACCTAAAGTATTATATAAATAACAACTGTAACCACATGCAAAATAAAGAAAAATAGTGGTAAGTTAAAGTAAAGGTTTAAAAGCAGGAATTGAGACAAAATTATGGGTCTTGGCGATTTATTTAAACAAAAGCAGCCAGTCGTATTAGGACTGGATATCAGCTCTACCGCAATCAAATTACTTGAATTGGGGCAGAGTGGCGATCGTATGCGTGTCGAAAGTTATGCAGTTGAACCCTTACCTGCAAATTCAGTTATTGAAAAAAATATCGCGGATGTTGAAGCGGTCGGTGAAGCCATTAAGCGTGCCGTTAAACGTTCAGCATCTCGCACCAAGCTCGCCGCTGTTGCGGTAGCCGGCTCAGCCGTTATCACCAAAATTATTGCCATGCCAGCTTCACTTACCGAAGATGATATGGAACAACAAATTGAACTTGAAGCGGACCAATATATTCCTTATCCGCTTGAAGAGGTTAACCTCGACTTTGAAGTCATAGGTCCATCAGAAAACGATCCTGAACGAATTGATGTTTTACTCGCCGCATCGCGTAGTGAAAATATTGATATTCGTATTGCTGCCATTGAATTGGCCGGTCTGAAAGCTAAAATTGTAGATGTAGAAGCTTATGCAATGGAAAACGCGTTTTCACTGCTTATTCCCCAGCTGCCTGAGCAGGGTATTGATCAAACCATCGCGGTTATTGATATCGGCGCGACAATGACAACCTTAAACGTCATGCATGATCGTAAAACCATTTATACCCGTGAGCAGGTTTTTGGTGGTAAACAGTTGACCGAAGAAATTCAACGCCGTTACGGCTTATCATATGAAGAAGCCGGTATGGCTAAACGTCAGGGTGGTTTACCTGATAACTATGTTCCCGAGGTACTGGAACCCTTTAAAGATGCGATGACACAGCAAGTAAGCCGTTCATTGCAATTTTTCTACGGTTCAAGTCAGTACAACAATGTAGATCATATTGTCCTGGCTGGTGGCAGCGCCATGATTCCAGGTATTGATGAAATGATTGCTAACAAGTTAGGTGTTCACACATCGGTAGCCAATCCTTTCACAAATATGACCCTGGCATCGCGGGTTAAAGCACAAAGTTTAAGTAATGATGCTCCAGCGTTAATGATTGCTGCAGGTCTGGCGATGAGGAGTTTTGATTAATGGCACATATTAATTTACTTCCATGGCGTGAAGAGCGACGTAAAGAACAATTACGTCAATTTCTTACTATGCTAGGTTTATCCGTTGTCTTAATGTTACTGGTAATTTTAGCGGTACATTTGCAATACAGTCGAATGATTAGCGCCCAGGAATCACGTAATAACTTCCTGAAAAATGAAATCACTGCAGTAGAAAAACAAATACGTGAAATTAATAACATTGCTAAAGAAAAGAAACGCTTATTAGCTCGTATGGAAGTCATACAACAGTTACAACGAGATCGCCCCGGCATAGTTCATTTATTTGACGAAATGGTAAAGGTTATTCCCGAAGGTGCGCATATTACAAGTCTTCAACAAAAAGATAAACAACTAACAATAAAAGGTATTGCACAATCTAATGCGCGAGTTTCAGCCTATATGAGAAATATTGATAGTTCACCCTGGTTAACTAAGCCCCAGCTAAATATTATTCAGAAAAAAGGACAATCAAAAAAATCAGGCGGACGTGATTTTATTTTACGAGCCACTCAATTAGATCAACCGAAAACTGAGATAAAAAAATAGACCTGTATTATGGCTGACATCGATATTAATGATTTAGACTTTAGCAACATAGGATCCTGGCCAGTTGTCGTTAAGGGTATTCTTATTGCTATTGTAGCAATGGCTGTACTAGCCTTAGGTTACTTTCTTGATATCCAGACACAACAAGAAAATCTTGAGCGCATAACTAACGAAGAATCACGTTTAAAAGAAGATTTTGAATTCAAGCAAGCCAAAGCAGCAAATCTGGATGCTTATAAAGCGCAAATGCTGGAAATGGAAGATTCGTTTGGTGCCATGATTCGCCAATTGCCAAGTAAAACCGAAGTCGAAGATTTATTGATTGATATCTCACAAACAGGTCTGGCCAGCGGTATCGAATTCCAATTATTTCAACCATTAGCGGAAAAACATATTGAGTTTTATGCTGAACTTCCTATTTCACTAAAAATGGCAGGTACTTATCATCAGTTTGGAGAGTTTGTTAGTGGCATCGCTGCCTTACCTCGAATTGTGACACTGGAAAATATTTCTATAACTGGCGGTAAAGAAAAAAGCGACAAATTATCAATGACTGTAACCGCAAAAACTTACCGTTATCTTGATGAAAGTGAAGTATCTGGTAAGCGTAAAAAACGAAAAAAACGTCGTTAATCAATAACTAATAAGTAAATTTAAAGTAGATAGAATAAGACTAAGGCACTAATCAGATGACGAATGATATTCAAACACATTCAAAAAAATCAGTACCTACATTTGTTGTATTGTGCTTATGCTTACCTGTTTTATTAACGGCTTGCAGTAGTGATAATACCAGTGATCTCCAAGAATACGTCACTAGTATTAAAGCTCGACCAAAAGGTCGAATTAAACCACTACCTGAAATCACACCTTACGAAACGTATTTGTATCAAGTTGGTCATTTACGAGATCCTTTTACCCCTTTTATAGCTCAAGAAGAAGCCAGTCTTGAAATAAAAGATTCTGGTCTCCATCCCAACTTGAATCGTAAACGTGAAGAACTCGAGCAATATAGTCTTGATTCACTAAGCTTTGTTGGCCACATTGAAAAAGATGGCAAAACATGGGCATTAATTACTGCACCAGACAAAGTAATATACCGAGTACTACCAGGAAATCACATGGGTTCAAACTATGGCGAAATAATAGCCATCACCGAAGACTCAATACTGCTAAATGAAATCATCCCCAATGGTGTGGGAGGATGGACTGAACGCGAGGCTTCACTCGATTTAGTCGGTGAATAATTCGTGACGGAGATGCACCATGAATAATATGATAATAAAACGTTCTTATATAACAC
>CAMYJG010000036.1:11650-34513 GCA_947258695.1 uncultured Ectothiorhodospiraceae bacterium
GCACGCATTGCTTTTGATTTCCCTAATACAAAAGTTAAACTTCCAAGCCGAAGCCAATCAATTGGGATCGGCGTCGCTCGTAGCATCAATACCGTTGAAGCAGGTGGCCGTACTCGTGTAGTGATAAATTTGTCTCGCTTAGTAAGCTACAACACCATCGTTGATGGCAATGATGTTGTTGTGACCTTGGGAGCTTCTTCTAATAAAGTCACCACTAAATCTTCACAAGCCGCAACACAATCCACAACTGATAAGAATATCAATAATATTGATTTTCGCCGTGGCGAAAAAGGTGAAGGAAGAGTCATAGTAGAGCTAACTGACCCTAATACCCCAGTTGACTTAAAAACCCGGGGAGAACAAATCACCGTTACCATTTCTGATAGTACCATATCAAGCGAGTTAGAACGCCGTCTGGATGTTATCGATTTTGGAACACCGGTAAAAACCATCGATGCATTTAACCAGAATGGCAATGTAAAAATTATTATAACGGGCCTAGGTGAGTTTGAACAACTCGCTTACCAAACTGATAATAATTTTACCGTGGATGTGAAACCTATCGTTAAAGAATCTGCCGCAGAAAGAGAAAAGAAAAAATTTGCCTTTAAAGGTGAACGTTTATCACTTAACTTTCAAAGCATTGAAGTACGTGCTGTCTTACAATTGATCGCAGACTTTACCGACCTCAATCTCATTACCAGTGACACGGTATCAGGTAATGTGACCTTGCGCTTAAAAAATGTTCCCTGGGATCAGGCATTAGATATTATTTTACGCAGTAAAGGTCTCGCCATGGTGAAAGATGGCAATGTTATTTCTGTTGCACCAGCTCAAGAAGTTGCTGCTCGTGCTAAATTAGATCAAACCATTGAAGCCCAAGCACCATTAATCAGTGAAAGTATTCAGGTTAATTATGCCAAAGCAAGTGACTTTACAAAATTACTTAAAACCAAGGATAACTCTTTACTTTCAGAACGGGGCAGCGTTAGCGTTGATTCTCGGACTAACAGGTTACTTGTACGAGATACTGCAAGAAACGTTAATGCCATAACTGCTCTGGTACAAGAACTCGACATCCCTGTTAGGCAAGTTTTAATAGAATCACGTATCGTATTAGCAACCAATGATTTCAGTAAAGAACTCGGCGTTCGATTTGGTGTTTCACATAATGATACGAGTGTCAGTGGTGCTAATACCGATTCAATAGGGGTATCAGGTGATTCCGGATCTGCTGAAATAGCCAGACTAGGATTACAACCTACTCAACCTAACCGTTATAACGTAAATCTACCTGTTACATCTTTAGCGGCTACAGCTGGTTCAATTGGCTTGGCATTCTCACGCTTGCCTTTCGGTACCCTGCTTGATCTTGAACTTTCTGCAGCACAGACTGAAGGCCGCTCCGAAACTATATCAAGTCCACGAGTGATTACCTCAGATCAATCTTCTGCAACCATAGAAACAGGCACAGAAATTCCGTACGCTGAAGCTTCTTCAAGTGGTGCAGCGACAGTTTCATTTAAAAAAGCAGTATTGGGCTTAACAGTGACTCCACAAATTACGCCTGATGACAGGATTATCATGGACCTGGATGTCAGTAAAGACAGTCCGGATTTTGCAAACAATACCCCGGCGGGTCCACCAATTAAAACTCAATCAGTTACTACCAACGTGCTGGTTGATAATGGTGAAACAATTGTTCTCGGCGGTGTTTACGAACAAACTAAAGCCAATAGTGTAGCGCGTGTACCCTTCTTTGGTGATCTACCTCTAATTGGCTGGTTATTCCGCAGTAATTTTGAGCAAAATAACAAATCTGAATTACTGATATTTGTGACGCCTAAGTTAATAAAAGATAGCGCAAAACTGTAATACTAGTTTAATTACTATTCCCGGGGGTATGTTCCAGCATACCCCCAATAATTTTTAGATTTAATTCCAAATGCCATCACCAAGCAAACTGTAGATGTTTATAAACATAAAAGCATAATGGCAAACAATAAAAATATTTTTCTTATCGGTTTAATGGGTGCAGGAAAGACCACCATCGGCCGCCAGGTTGCTAATGAACTCTCTCTTGATTTTTTTGATAGTGATCATGAAATTGAAAAGCGCACCGGTGTAACCATCACCCATATTTTTGATATCGAAGGTGAAGCCGGTTTTCGCAAACGTGAAACGGCCATGCTTGACGAGTTAACTGACAAAAAAGGCATTGTTTTAGCAACCGGCGGTGGTGCTATTTTAAAGCCAGAAAACCGTCAATTTCTCATGTCACGCGGTACAACAATCTACCTCTATGCCAATATTGAAACTTTACTCGAACGCACCGCCAAAGACCGCAACCGGCCCCTGTTACAAACTGAAGACCCGCAAGCGAAATTAAAAGAACTATATGAAATTCGCGATCCACTTTACCGCGAAACAGCTGATATTATTATAGATACCGGAAAAGACAGTATCCGCCTGGCAATCAAAGAAATATTAGAAAAACTCCAGCAATCTTAACCAAGAATACACTCCGTATTTTTCTCGTTTTCATTTATACTCATACCTGGTTAAAACGATAGAGCAAGGACTATGAAAACATTACAGGTTGAACTTGGCGAATCAGGTGACCGTAGTTACCCCATTTATATTGGTCAAAGCTTACTAACAAAACCTGAATTAATAGAACCGTATGTCATAGGTACTCAGGTTCTAATTGTAAGCAATGAAACCGTGGCACCACTCTACCTTGATAAAGTAAAAAAGACCTTTAGTGCATATGATGTAAAAGTCGTTATTCTTCCTGATGGTGAGCAATACAAGAATATAGATGAACTCAATACCATTTTTGATGCTCTTCTTACAGCAAAGTTTGATCGCACCTGTACACTGGTTGCACTAGGGGGTGGAGTCGTCGGCGATATGACTGGTTTCGCAGCAGCATGTTACCAACGTGGTGTTAATTTTATTCAGATTCCTACTACCCTGCTTGCCCAGGTTGACTCATCCGTCGGTGGTAAAACCGGCGTAAACCATGCTAAAGGTAAAAACATGATTGGCGCTTTTCACCAGCCTCAATGCGTCATTGCTGATTGCGATACTTTAAATACTCTGGAAGATAAACAACTCAGCGCCGGCATTGCTGAAGTGATCAAGTACGGTCTTATCCGTGACATGGATTTCACCGTCTGGCTGGAAAAAAATATGCATAAACTGCTTGAGCGAGATGCAGATGCACTCTCTTACGCCATTGAAGTTTCCTGTCGCTGCAAAGCTGAAATTGTGGCCGAGGATGAAAAAGAAAGTGGTGTACGCGCCTTGCTTAACCTCGGACATACATTTGGGCATGCCATTGAAACCAGTACCGGTTATGGAAACTGGTTACATGGTGAAGCAGTAGCAACAGGTATGTTAATGGCGGCCGATTTATCGATGCGGCTTGGTAACTTAACTGAACAAGACGTCGAGCGTATCGATAACCTGCTTGATATGGCCATGTTACCTACTCGTGCTCCTCACCATATGGATTACGATCACTTTATTGAGTTAATGGCTGTCGATAAAAAAGCACGTGCAGGAAAAATTAATTTCGTTTTATTCAATAAACTCGGTGACGCCATGGTCACCAATGATTTTGATCATGAACTACTGCGTGAAACCATTGAGGCTCATCGTGCCATCGATGGGCAATAAAATAAGGATAAGGATGAATGTCAGAACTTGCACCCTACGCCGCAAACAATGATTCATCTTTAGGCCGACGCTACCCCGAAGCCCTTCCCAAACACCGCAGTGAGTTTCAGCGCGACCGGGATCGTATTATTCATTCAACCGCTTTTCGTCGCCTTGAGTATAAAACCCAGGTTTTTGTCAATCATGAAGGAGACTTATTCCGTACCCGTTTAACCCACTCGATTGAAGTGGCACAAATGAGCAGAACCATTGCCCGCGCTTTACATTTAAACGAAGACCTCAGTGAAGCGATCGCACTTGCCCATGATCTGGGGCACACTCCTTTTGGCCATACCGGCCAGGATGCATTAAATGAATGTATGAAAAACTACGGCGGCTTTGAGCATAACCTGCAATCCTTACGTGTTGTTGATGAGCTGGAAGAAAAATATGCCGAGTTTAACGGCCTTAATCTCACCTTCGAAAGTCGTGAAGGCATCTTAAAACACTGTTCATTAAAAAATGCAGAACAACTGGGTGAAGTAGGTTTACGCTTTATCAATAAAACACAACCTAACATCGAAGCACAAATGGTTAACCTTGCCGATGCCATTGCCTATAACAGTCATGATGTCGATGATGGTTTACGTTCTGGCTTTATCACCATAAAGCAGTTACGCGAAACTCGTCTGTTTAAAGAACTTTACAGTAAAGTCGAAAATGATTACCCAAAACTCGATAGCAAGCGTACTATTTATGAAATAGTACGACGTATGATCGATGAACAAATTAAAGATCTTATCGCTGAAAGCTCACAACAAATCAACAAAGCTAACCCACAATCAATAGAAGATATCCGAAATTATGAGGGCAGCCTGATTAGTTTTAGTAAAGATATGTTAGAAATGCACCTGGAACTAAAACGCTTCTTAAGAGAAAACCTCTATAAGCACTACCGGGTGCATCGCATGAGTCATAAAGCAGGAAATGTTATTAATAAACTATTTAATGCGATGTTAAATGACCTTCGACTCATGCCCCCGGAATATCGTATTAAAGCACAACATGGAGAGAGTGAATCGGGAGATAATGGCCGTGCACGTATTGTTTCTGACTATATTGCAGGCATGACAGATCGCTACGCGATTAAGGAATATAAACGTATTTTTGACCCAACTGAATTAACCTGATTGAATTAGGGACTTGACCTAACGACCATAAACCCGTACTAGTATAATTATGCGCGTATATATGCAAATTCCGGCTATTGAAGAAAAGCCATCCCGCTACTACCAATTATTATTATTGGAAGACTTGCTCGAAGGCTGGACCTTAGTCAGGGAATGGGGACAACTAGGCCGCTCTGGACGAGTCAAACGAGACCATTTTGAAAACCGTGAATTAGCCGAGGGCGCACTACTTCGAGTTCGTGATTCACAGTTAAAACGAGGATTTAAGGTCGTATTTATGCAAGGGCAAGAGCAACCAAATTGAGTTATGAATTTTATGGATGAACTCCTATGACTTATGACACAGCAAATATGGACAACCTGAACCGTTCAGAGCCCGGTTACCTTGCTGCTTATGGCTTAACCGAAGCGCCTTTTTCTGCACAACAAGACGATCGTTTTTTCTATTCCAACGCAGAACTCACAGAACAACTCGAACTTCTTAAACACTACACCCAGTACGGTAACTTATTACTTCTTATTACTGGAGAACGCGGTATTGGAAAGTCGAGCCTGAAGCAACGATTTATTAATACTGCACAAGAAGAATGGCAAGTTTGTGAAATTCAATCACATACCATGATGGATGCCAGCCTGTTGTTGAGGCAGATCGCAAATGGTTTCGGCATAACCGAGCCGCCTCTAGAACCTTCCGATTTGTTAGAAGTGTTAAGTAATCAATTTGAACACCTGCACCAGAATTTACATATTCCTATTTTGATAATTGATGATGCCCATGAATTGCCGCAAGACTCTTTACAAGCTTTACTCTACCTTGCCGAGCATCACTCTGATCAGCAAAGTACATTACGTATTATTTTATTTTGTGAACCAGAAATTGAAACGATGCTGGAAGATCCCGCTATTCATTCTTTAAAAGAACGGGTAACGCATGCCATCGAACTACCAGTATTAGATGAAACACAAACAGCAGAATACTTACGTCACCGCCTGGCAGTGGCCGGACTGGACGGTACCAGCCCTTTTACTCCAAAACTAGTGCATAAAATTTTTAAAGCTTCTGCTGGCATACCCGCAAAAATTAATGAGTATGCCCATAAAAATTTACTCGACGACAGTGAGCCTTTTATTACTGAAGCCAGGGAAATCAATGATGAGCTTATTCACGGGGTTTCACCGTTTAACTTACGTAATATGTTGATCGGTGGCTTTGCTCTAGTACTTGTTATTAGTGGTTTACTGTTCCAGGATAGTATAAATAGCCTGTTTGAAGAACCCGAGACTCAATTAGCCGATAATGAAAAAGCGAGTAACGCAACTATAGAAAATACTATTTCGGCTGAAAATACAGGCGTTATCGATAAGCCTCTGCCAGTAGAACCGGTTAAAGAAAAAACAATTGAATTTGATTTAAATAAAGAAGCGACTGCTGAAAAAATTACTGAAAAGGAGAGTTCTGAAAAAAGCTTGTCGAGTAAAGAAGTAAAAGAAAGTATACCTGATATAACCTTAACGACTGTTAACCCCAGCCCGGTGCCCGCCAGTAAACAACGACAAATTATTTCTATCAGTGGTAGTGGTTTTCATAAACGACAACACGTTAAAGTTGGCTGGACAGGGAAAGAAAAAATTCTTGCTGAAACACAGGTCAATGTTACCAGTGATAATTATATGAACCTGATCCTCAACACCGGTATCCAGGCCGATACCTGGACGGTCACCGTCATTGATCCATTACTCAATATTGAATCCAACACCATCACTTTTAATGTTATTAATAACAAAGCAAAAGTGACAGATAAGCCAATAAAAAAACCTGCCACTATTGCTACGGCTGATAAGCAAAAAACCAAGACAAGCAAAAAAAATCAACACGGATTGTATGATCAAGGCTGGATACGACAACAAAATAAAAATCACTTCACCTTACAACTACTCGGCACACATCAAATCAATACACTACCGGCATACCTGAAAAAATATGCCCTGAATAAAGAGGCCGCAACATTTAAAACTCAACGTGATGGTAAAGACTGGTTTACTTTAATCTATGGCCACTATCCAACTAAAACTGCAGCACAAACTGCGGCAAAACAATTACCTAAAGGTGTCAGCAAACCCTGGATTCGTTCATTCGCAAGTATTTTACCTTCACTCACGAAAACCGTATCTAGTCCTGTCACACAGGCAATCATTAATACTGAAAGTAACATCACGAATAACCAGGAAGGCTGGCTATGGAGCCAGGATCCAAGCCATTACACCTTACAATTAGCTGCAGGAACCGATAAAAAAGCCATCCAGGCTTTTATTAAACGCCATGGTTTACGCGGCAAAGCAGTCTACTTTCATCGTATTCGCGATGGCAAAGACTGGTACATCCTTGTCCACGGCAGTTACCCAGGCTATTCCAAGGCCAAAAAGGCAATTAGCGAACTACCCCTCGCATTACAAAAAGCAAAACCCTGGACCCGTAGTTTCAGTGCTATTCATGCCGAGCTGAATTAATCCAAAGCTGATTCAAGTTAATGTTTTTAAAGCGTTTTTCACTTATTTCATGGTGATTTTATAAGGGTATCCTATCGCCAAATCTTCTCGCCAAAGCGCCATTTTGGATTGAAGCAAATCGCCTCTCCTTGTATACTGCTTGGCCATTTTGCGCTGCGTTCCCGCTGAGTATTTTCCACAAAAATGGACTGAGTTTAGGCATTTTGTCATTCCAGCAGAATTCTGTATGTAACGACAACACACGATGATTATCCGGTGAAGAAGATAGTGAATAAAAATAGAAACAACCCTGAATCAACACACACGAATTATTCTGGTATGAATGGCGGACTATATCGCCCCGAATTTGAACGTGACAACTGTGGTTTTGGCCTGATGGCACAAATGGATGGTAAGCCAAGTCACTGGCTGCTCAAAACATCCATTGATGCACTGGCTCGCCTCACTCACCGTGGTGCGGTTGCTGCCGATGGCAAAACAGGTGATGGTTGTGGTCTATTATTGAAAAAACCTGATAGTTTTCTAAAAGCTGCCGCGGCTGATCTCAATTTTAATCTGTCTGATCTGTATGCCGTGGGCATGATTTTCCTTAACGCGGACGAGAAAAAAGCTGATACAGCGCGTAAGCAACTCGAAGCAGAATTAAGCAAAGAAGGTCTTAATATTGCTGGCTGGCGGGTAGTTCCAATTAATAAAGACGCCTGTGGTGAAGAAGCGTTAAGCTCGCTTCCGCAAATTGAACAAATTTTTGTTAATGCTGCTGATGGTATGGACAGTACCGCATTTGAGCGTCACTTATATATTGCACGCCGCCGAACTGAAAAAGCCCTTGAAGCAACGGATGATGCTTTTTACATCCCCAGCCTGTCATCATCGGTTATTTCATACAAAGGCCTGGTTATGCCAGAGCACTTGCCGAATTTTTATCAAGATCTGAACAATGAAAGTTTTGAAACTGCGCTGGCTGTTTTCCATCAACGCTTTTCAACCAATACCTGGCCACAGTGGCGCTTAGCCCAACCCTTCCGCTACCTTGCTCACAATGGTGAAATCAACACGGTTCAGGGTAACCGTAACTGGTCGGTTGCACGTGGTCATAAATTTCAAAGCCCACACATCCCAATGGAAGATGTACGCCCTTTAGTATCTATGAGTGGTTCAGATTCAAACTCCATGGACAACATGCTTGAAGCATTATTAGCCGGTGGCATAAATATTTTCCGTGCCATGCGTTTACTGATTCCACCTGCATGGCAAAACGTGGCAAACATGGACGCTGACTTGCGTGCCTTTTATGAATATAACTCCATGCACATGGAATCATGGGATGGTCCAGCCGGTGTGGTATTAACCGATGGGCGTCACGCGGCCTGTAGCATGGATCGAAATGGTCTGCGACCTGCTCGCTGGATGATTACTAAAGATCGTCATATCACTATCGCATCCGAAATTGGTGTTTACCAATATGCGCCTGACGATGTAGCACAAAAAGGCCGTCTGAAACCCGGCGAAATGTTGGCTGTTGATACCGAAACAGGTGAATTAATTCTGCCTGCCATGGTGGATGATCGCTTAAAATCAGCACAACCTTATAAGCAATGGATGACGGATAATGCCATTCATCTTGAGTCTCAACTGAATGCAGAAAATGGCGCAGATGCCATGGAGCCAGATGCGCTTAATATATACCAAAAGCTCTTCCAGGTGAGTTTTGAAGAACGTGATCAAATTATTCGTGTTTTAGGTGAGGATGGACAAGAGGCTATTGGTTCTATGGGTGATGACACCCCGTTCCCGGTATTATCACGTAAAGAACGCTCGCCTTTTGATTACTTCCGCCAGCAGTTTGCCCAGGTAACCAACCCTCCGATTGATCCTATTCGTGAACAAATCGTAATGTCACTGGAAACATGTTTTGGCCGTGAAAAAAACATGTTTGAAGAAACACCTCAACATGCATCTCGCTTACTGGTTAATTCACCGGTGTTATCTCACACTAAGTTCGTTAAGTTAATGGAGCTTGGAGCAACTAACAGTGATTATGCCAGTGAAGTTATTTCTCTGAATTACCCGGAAAATGTCGATTTAAAATCAGCATTAATCGACATTAATAAAAAAGCAACTGCAGCCGTTAAAGCTGGCAAAGTTATTATCATTCTATCTGACAAAGATATTAGTGAAGATACTCGCCCTGTGCATGCCTTGCTAGCAACCGGTGCAATGCATCATCACCTGATTGATGAAGGCATGCGTTGTGATGCCAATATTGTATTAGAAACAGCAACCGCACGTGACCCACATCACTTTGCTACATTAATTGGTTATGGTGCGACCGCGGTTTATCCATACCTTGCCTATGCCTGTTTAAGCGACATGATTCGTAGTAAAGAAATAACCGGCTACGAAGCAAAAGATCTGGATTCAAACTTCCGCAAAGGTATCAATAAAGGCCTTTACAAAATCACTTCTAAAATGGGTATCTCAACAATATCCAGTTACCGTGGTGCCCAGTTATTTGAATCTGTTGGTTTAAACCAGGATGTTGTTGATTTTTGCTTTAAAGGCACAACTAACCGTATCCAGGGTAGTCGCTTTGAAGAAATTGAAGCGGAACAAAATATTCTTTGTAAGCTGGCGTGGAACTCACGTAAAAAAATCGATCAAGGCGGATTGTTAAAATTCGTTCACGGTGGTGAAGATCATGCTTACAACCCGGATGTGGTTAAATCACTCCAAGTTGCGGTTAAAAGCGGAAGGTATGAAGACTATAAAGTTTACGCCGATCAAATTAATAACCGTCGACCAATTTCATTACGTGACCTGTTAAAAGTCCGTGACGATATAAAAGCCATAGATATCAGCGAAGTGGAATCATTCGAAAGCATTGTGCAACGCTTTGACTCTGCCGCGATGTCACTCGGCGCCTTATCACCTGAAGCACATGAAACTCTGGCCCAGGCCATGAATGAGCTCGGTGGTCGCTCTAATTCAGGTGAAGGCGGTGAAGATGTTAAACGTTATGGCACGGTTAAACGTTCTAAAATTAAACAGGTCGCATCCGGTCGTTTTGGTGTAACCCCTGCCTACTTGCGTAGTGCTGAAGTAATGCAAATTAAAGTCGCGCAAGGTGCAAAACCCGGTGAAGGTGGACAACTACCCGGCCATAAAGTGAATGATTACATTGCCGAGCTGCGTTACTGTAAACCGGGCGTGTCATTAATTTCACCGCCACCACATCATGATATTTATTCTATCGAAGATCTGGCGCAACTTATTTACGACTTGAAACAAGTGAATCCGGATGGCTTAGTCTCGGTTAAACTGGTTTCTGAAGCTGGTGTGGGAACAATCGCCGCCGGTGTTGCAAAAGCTTATGCTGATTTAATTACCATCTCTGGTTATGACGGCGGTACCGGTGCATCACCATTAACCTCGGTTAAATACGCAGGTGGTCCATGGGAGCTTGGCTTAACTGAAACGCATCAAATACTTCGTGCTAATGATTTACGCGGTAAAGTCCGTTTACAAACCGATGGTGGTTTAAAGACAGGTTTAGATATTATTAAAGCGGCTATTTTAGGTGCTGAGAGCTTTGGCTTCGGTACTGGTCCTATGGTTGCGATGGGTTGTAAATACTTACGTATCTGTCACTTAAATAACTGTGCAACCGGTGTTGCTACCCAGGACGATATCCTGCGTAAGAAACATTACATCGGTGAAGTTGAAATGGTTACGAACTACTTCAAATTCATAGCACAGGAAGTACGCGAGCTAATGGCTTCACTGGGCTGTAAAAAACTCACTGACTTAATTGGCCGTACCGATCTATTACAGGTATTAGAGGGTAATACAGCCAAGCAACAATCATTAGATTTAATGCCATTGTTATCGGATGCCGGTGTCGCAAAAGACAAACCAAGTTTCTGTGTTGAACCTAAAAACCCACCATTTGATAAAGGTGAGTTAGCAGAGCAAATGGTCAAAGATGCACTCTCTGCAGTAGAAAATAAATCAGGTGGTGAATTTAGCTACAAGGTCGCCAATACTGATCGTTCAATCGGTGCACGCTTATCCGGTGAAATTGCGGTACGTCATGGCAACCTTGGCATGGAAAATAACCCAATTACCCTTAACCTTATTGGTACAGCAGGACAAAGCTTTGGTGTATGGAATGCTGGTGGTTTACATATGAACCTTGAGGGTGATGCTAACGATTACGTTGGTAAAGGCATGGCAGGTGGTAAGTTATCAATCCGTCCACCAAAAGGCAGTGCATTCAAAAGTAATGAAACAACCATTATTGGTAATACCTGCCTTTATGGAGCAACCGGTGGAAAACTATTTGCTTCAGGCTTAGCCGGTGAACGCTTTGGTGTGCGTAATTCAGGAGCACATGTTGTGGTTGAAGGTATCGGCGACCACGGTTGTGAATATATGACCGGTGGACTAGTGACTATACTTGGCGCAACCGGTGTTAACTTCGGTGCCGGTATGACCGGCGGTTTTGCTTACGTTTACGATAAAGAAAATCAGTTTGCTGATCAAATCAACCAGGACGTTGATATTGAACGTATTGGTTCAGAGTCTATGGAAGCGTACCGTACACATTTACGTGACATTATTGAAGAACACGTTAAAGAAACGGGTAGCCAGTATGCACAAGATATTCTGGATAATTTTGCAGATGCTATTTGTTACTTCTGGTTAGTTAAACCTAAAGCGGCCTCATTGGCATCTTTATTAACAGATTTACAAAGCGCCGCTGCGTAAACTGAACAAACAAACATAATTGAATTACAAGGCAGAGCCCTGGTTCTGCCAACAACAAACAGACAGTAAAAATATGGCAAATAACTTTCAGTTTTTACAAGTAAACAGAACCGACCCGGCTAAGAAAGATGCACAAACACGGAAAAAAGAATACCGTGAAATTTATGCCTCATTCGATGCAAATAAAGCCGCGGAACAAGCCGATCGTTGCTTAGCTTGTGGTAACCCGTATTGTGAATGGAAATGTCCTGTTCATAACTATATTCCTAACTGGTTAAAGCTGGTTGCCGAAGGCAATGTCATTGAAGCCGCTGAACTTTCTCATCGTACGAACAGTCTCCCTGAAATTTGTGGCCGTGTTTGCCCACAAGATCGTTTATGCGAAGGAGCCTGTACGCTTAACGATGGCTTCGGTGCTGTAACAATCGGTTCAATTGAAAAATACATCAGTGATACCGCCTTTGAACAAGGCTGGAGACCGGACTTATCAAAAGTTAAGGCGACAGGTAAAAAAGTCGCCGTGATTGGTGCAGGGCCTGCAGGTTTAGGTTGTGCCGATGTTTTAACGCGTCATGGCGTTGAAGTAACAGTTTTTGACCGTCATCCAGAAATTGGTGGCTTACTCATGTTTGGGATTCCAGAATTCAAACTTGAAAAGGAAGTGGTTCAACACCGCCGTAAAATTTTTGAAGAAATGGGTATTACTTTTAAACTGGGTATTGAAGTTGGTAAAGATATTCCATTCCAGGACATTGTTGATAGTTATGATTCTGTTTTCCTTGGCATGGGTACTTATAACTATATGCAAGCTGGTATTCCCGGGGAAGATAATCCCGGTGTCTATGCTGCACTGGATTACTTAATCTCGAATGTTAACCGTTGCTACGATTATGAAAAAAGTCCTGAAGACTATATCGATATGAAAGGTAAACACGTTGTAGTCTTAGGTGGTGGTGATACCGCGATGGACTGTAACCGTACCTCAATTCGCCAGGCAGCAGCATCTGTTACCTGTGCCTACCGTCGTGATGAAGCGAACATGCCAGGTTCGAAAAAAGAAGTAGCCAATGCCAAAGAAGAAGGCGTTAACTTTATGTGGAACCGTCAACCGGTTGAAATAGTCGGTAACGGCCGGGTCGAAGGCGTTAAAGTGGTAACCACCGAACTGGGTGAACCCGATGAACGTGGCCGCCGCAGCCCGGTAGTGGTAGAAGGCTCAGAAGAAATTATTATGGCCGATGCGGTTATTATTGCTTTTGGTTTTCGTCCAAGTCCTTCTGACTGGTTTAGCGATTTTAATATTGAAGTGGATGAACGTGGTCGTGTTAAAGCAGCACTAGAACAAGAATTCAAACACCAGACCACTAACCCGAAAATTTTCTCTGGTGGTGACATGGTACGTGGTTCAGACCTGGTAGTTACTGCGGTATACGAAGGCCGCGAAGCTGCTGAAGGCATACTGGATTATTTAGAAGTTTAAAAATATTTAACCGCAAAGGCGCAGAGAACGCCAAGAAAAGACATAAAAAGTCTTCTCTAAATAGATAAAACTATTCGCCTTTGCATTTTATAACATAAAAATTTTAGGTTCACAGGCTAAAGCAATTATTGTTTCTTTGCGCCCTCTGCGCCTTTGCGGTGAAAAACATGTCAGATTTAAAAAACGATCTTTTCTTACGCGCTTTACTGAAAGAACCCGTTGAAATGACGCCAGTGTGGATGATGCGCCAGGCTGGCCGTTATCTACCCGAATATAAAGCAACTCGCGCCAAGGCGGGTGACTTTATGACTTTATGTAAAACACCTGAGCTGGCTACCGAAGTTACTATCCAGCCTTTAGATCGTTTCCCACTTGATGCGGCTATTCTGTTTTCAGATATTCTGACTATACCAGATGCAATGGGACTCGGTTTATATTTTGCTGAAGGTGAAGGCCCACGTTTTGAACGCCCGCTACGTACTAAGGCTGACATTGATAAACTTTTCACTCCTACCATGGATGAAGAACTTGGTTATGTAATGGCTGCAGTCAGTATGATTCGCCGTGAACTGAATGGTCGTGTTCCTTTAATTGGTTTTACTGGTAGCCCGTGGACACTGGCTACCTACATGGTTGAAGGTAGTAGCTCAAAAGACTATGCCAAAGTAAAAGGTATGCTTTATGACCAACCCCAGTTGATGCATCAATTACTGGATAAGTTAGCTGATACCATTATTGAATACCTAAATGCACAAATTGAACACGGTGCACAAGCCGTCATGATTTTTGATACCTGGGGTGGTGTACTCACTACTCGTGACTATAAAGAATTTTCATTACGCTACATGCAAAAAATTGTTGATGGTTTAAACCGCGAAAAAGAAGGTCGTAAAGTACCGGTTATTATTTTTAGTAAAGGTGGTTGCCAATGGCTAGAAGCGCAAGCTGAGACTGGTGCAGATGCCTTAGGCTTAGACTGGACACTTGATATTGGTTTAGCCCGTCAGCGTGTAGGCGATAAAGTTGCACTACAAGGCAATATGGATCCTTCTGTGCTTTATGCCTCACCTGAACGCATCCGCGAAGAAGTTGCTACTATTCTTGAGAGTTATGGTAAGGGTTCAGGACATGTCTTTAACTTAGGACATGGTATTCATCAGTTTGTTGATCCCGAACATGCCAAAGCCTTTGTCGAAGCTGTGCATGAACTTAGCCCTGCTTATCATAAATAATAAAAAAGCCCTCAGATGAGGGCTTTTTTATATCACTACATTTGATTCTGTTATTCAAACGGCTTAACTAACTTCCTGACAATATCATATTCAGCATCGCTGGTTGCAGCAAAACCATCATATTTTTTATCTACCGCTTTAATAACTTTTAACTCATCCGGATTATTTTTATCTAACGACAGGAAAATCTTCTTTAACTTGTTTAAATCTTTTTTGCTGACATTTTTACTCGCTACAATATTATAAGGCGGTAAATCCGGAGAAGCGTGCAGAATTCTAAGTCCCTTGCCTTCCCACTTATATGCCATGGTGTCTTTTAAAATACCTGCATCAAAATCATTATTCATGACTGCTCGTGCAATATTGTCATAATGTCCAATAAACCGGTATTCTTTAAACTGGTTCATATTTATTCCGGCGCCAACCACAGCAGCTCTTTGTAATAATGCTTTTTCATCACCAAAGGCAAAGGTTTTTCCTTCAAGATCACTCACTGATTTAATAGGACTATTTTGCTTAACCACGATCATTAATTTAAAACTTGCTTTACCTTTAGTCACCGTCTTGGCAATTAACTGGGCATTACCTTTATCATGTGCCCGTAGATAAGCAACCGGCGTTAAATACGAGATATCAACACTACCTTTTGCAGCTTCATTAATTGCAGCGCCCATATTTGGTGAAAGCTTCAAAACAACATCCTTATCTAATTTTTTACTAAGATATTTTGTTAATGGCTTAAGCCGCTTATGCATTACAGCAGGTATATCCATAGCAACTGAACCAAAAACCATTTCCTCTTCTGCTACAGATATGATTGTATAAAATAATATAAACATAACGAGAATAAATTTATTCTTCACTTCCATTTTTAACTCCTAATTGAATATTTATGTCTGGCTAAATAATTTAAATCATGTCATATCACTGTAATGCGTCACACAATTCCTGCCATTTTCTTTACTATGGTATAAGGCCATATCTGCAAACTTAAAAATATTTTCCAAATGCGTATTAAGGTTATCCTTAGTTACAGTCGCAATTCCGACAGAAACGGTAATCTTAATATTACTGCCCTCAATGCTAATAACTTCATCTTCAATTGTTTTTCTTAATATTTCAGCAAGGTCAATCGCATCATCTTTATCTGCACGCTTACATATTGTTACAAACTCTTCACCACCAATCCGGCATAAAACATCTGTTTCTCTCAAACGCCCCTTCATTACATCGGCAATCATCTTAATTACTAAATCACCATTAGCATGGCCATATTGATCATTTATATTTTTAAATTTATCTATATCTATAACTAAAATACTGCTGACATCACCGTACCTTTTGGCAGCCTCCATTTCAGCTGCAAGTGAATCCTCAAAGTAACGACGATTGTATAAACCAGTCAACGAATCAGTAATTGATTGTTTTTTAAACTTATCATTTAACTCCATTAATTCCGAAGAGCGTTCTAATAAAAGATTATTAGTTTTAATTAATTCCTGATCAGCAAAATCAACCCTGGACTGTAATTCATTATTTGCATCATTTAAATTTTTTCCTAATGTATTAAATTGCTTGGCGAGCTCACCAAATTCATCATTACTGGGAATAGGAATGCTTTCAAATTTAAGCTCATTTTCTTTTTCACGTTCTTTTAGTGAAGTAGAAATAATACTGATCGGTTTGATAATAATAAAAGAAAGCGCAATAAACTCCCCCACTGCAATTAACAGAATAATTAATGCTTCCCGACTAATTAATGAAAATTTTTGTTTTTCAACTCGTTGTAATACCTTTTTTGTACTAAAACCCAGCGTCAATACACCTACCACTTCATCTTCAAGCAAAATATTTTCACTAAATACAACGACTTTTTCTTCGCCAGTGGATATATCAACACCTTCTTCAGCCATTGTATTTCCTTTCCGATTTACCACCTTGCTGTATATAATTTCATCAAATTTAACAATATCTTTTAGCAGCAAATCAACCGTGTGATAGTCATAACCAACTACGCTGTAAACCAGAGATTTGGCAACAAAACGGCTAATATCCGTACCTCTTTGCTCAACCTCCCTGAGTATTTGCTCCTTTTCCTCTTTTAATGCAAACCAACCGCTCACGGAAAGTGCCGTCAATAAAACCGCGAGTAAAATAATCAAAACTTTCTGTCTTACACCAAGTTTTAGGGTTGTGTTCGTTGTAGTAATGAATCTATCCTCAGAGCTTATTTAATATCCTTATATATATCGGCTCTATAGCAAAATAGTTAACTTAAAAATACTCTTAATTTTCATGTGATTCATAAATTCAGCTCGTTATCACGGCATTTACCATTCAAGCATATTCATATCGCGTCACAGACTAGATTATGAGAAACTACACACATGAAAAAAACCGGTCATTTACAAAAGATGGTAACGGCACTTGCCTCTAAAAAGGGCGCACCCGTTCAGTATCAGCTCCCACTCGACGACGAGATGGTGCCGATTTCGTCTTATATTGGAAAAAATATCAAACTCGAACATAGTGGTGAAATTCACTGCATGGAATGTGGCCGCAAAACCAATAAAAGCTATAACCAGGGCTTTTGCTTCCCCTGCTTTAAATCGCTGGCCAAGTGTGATATGTGCATTATGAAACCTGAAACCTGCCACTACCACCAGGGTACTTGCCGTGAGCCTGAGTGGGGTGAAGAGTTTTGCATGATCCCACACTATGTTTACCTGGCTAATTCTTCCGGGATAAAAGTCGGAATTACCCGTGAAACGCAAATCCCAACCCGCTGGATTGATCAAGGCGCCACTGAAGCCCTGCCCATTTTTAAAGTCTCTAACCGTTTATTGTCCGGCAAGCTTGAGATGGCAATTAAAGAACATGTTTCAGATCGAACTGACTGGCGTAAAATGCTGAAAGGCTCTGCTGAACCGATGGATTTAGCTGCTAAACGTGATGAACTTGCTAAAGCCGCGGCTAAAGAAATAAAAGCCATCGAGAAAGAAGTTGGTCAGGATGAAATAGAATTACTCAATGAAGAACAAGTCCAGATCGATTTCCCTGTAGATAGTTACCCTGAAAAAGTTAAGTCACTGAACTTTGACAAAACGCCCGAAATCGAAGGTCTGCTCCAGGGGATTAAAGGCCAGTACCTGATCCTGGATACGGGGGTACTCAATATTCGCAAATTTGGTGGCTACCTGGTTGAGTTTTCGGCTTAACCTCAATGCATCAGCCACAAAGGACACTGAGCGATAAATACTAAGAGAATAATATACAGAACCATTTCATATTATTAAATCTTAGCAGTTGTTTATTTTCCTTCGTCACTTCGTGGCCAATAATACATATTAGAAATAGTAACCCAGCTCAAGCTGGATAAAATCATCCTGACGAACTGAATAAAGAGGATGAGTGGTATCATCTATACCGCTAAATATCCTCGCCTCAATATTCAACTTCCAACTTTCACCAATTCGACGGCTTGCCTCAACACTGTATAAACGTGAACTATCATCAAGATCAGAAATAACACCAAACAACAAACTAGTGTCATTCTCATCATTACTCGCCCAACGTAATCCCAGCATCAGATCATCTTGAAACGGCGTCGTTGCAGCTTGATCTCGATCATCATATAAATATTCCATGATCAAACCAATATCAGAAGCACTGTCAAACACACCATAAAATGAATATTCAAAGCCAAACGTTGACGCATTATAGTTTTCACTATTTATATCACGGTTAACCAACTCCAGTTTCCAAAGCCAGGCTTCCCTGGTTGCCTGTAAGTCCAGTCCAACTTGCTGCAACTGGTAATAAGCAGGACGAAATGCCGGATTACCACTGCTATCCAATCCGAGGATAAATGAGGGATCACGGCTTGTGCCATCAAAATAGCTTAATCCAATATCCCAATCGCCAATGCTATGCGCCCAGCGAACAGCATAATCAATATGTTTCTCTTTATCATTTGATTCATAAACAGGGTTGCTGGTATCAACATAAGGCTCAGTGCGCAAACGACTGTTAACGCCAGGGAATGTACGCTCACGAAAATAAGGTAGAACAAAAAGATCGACAGTGCCCCAGTCATTAATAAAGGCATAATTAATCATGGGTTGGCCAAGCTTATCTTCACCATCCGTATTTTCAACCAGGTCGGTTTGATTAATAATATCTACCAGGTGCTGTGATTCAGTGACACCCCAGAAAACTTTGCGCACACCTATTCTTAATTCCGACTCCGCAAACACCCTCAACCAGCTTAACTCCCTGATATCTGAGTGAGTACGTTCATCATCACGTTGATCCCAACGAGCAAATGGAACAAAAGTAAAACTCTGCTTTCCACTATCCCATTCATGGTACCACTCCGGCTGAATTGAGACTGATCCATATTGTTGGTATTCAGCGGGTGGCACGCCCTCTTTATTAAACAGACGGGTTTCTAAAGCAATATTTCCTGACCATTCATTTGAGTAAACCAATGAAGAAGTCATGGTGCTTACAAAAGCAAGAAATACTATTGTCGGCAATTTGTTCATTATCAGTACACTGATATTTTAGCGGGCACGCTTGAGACTATTTTTATCAAAGTCCCGTTTTCTGAATCCATTTTTGAATTTATACGATTGCCATAATAAAGTCGTACTTTTCCCGGTCTGGTGATTGACCATTTCTAATCGTCCCGGACGCCAGTACTTATTTAAGTATTGTTTATAATCATGCTGCGTTAAGGTTTTAAGCAGACTTTTTTTACGATCATAAAATTCAATTTTCAGTGGTTGATACATTTCTTTATCAACCCAGGCCACCATCCGGGTATAACCTGATTTTTTATATTGTGGATATTGTTCGATAACAAAAGTATCACGGCCATTAATTTTATCATCCTTGATATATTTGTATTTATATTTTTCTACTTCTTGGGATGAAATATCTTCATAAGCAAATTCACTACCCATAAATGGACCCGATTTATTGGATGATGAAATTCGTTTCACCCTTTTTAAAGCCGGTAAATACAACCATTGCTCATCCGATTTCAATGCATGAGTAAAGCTTAAAAAAGCCGTACCTTTAACATCACGTGGTGTATCAAAAATAGTTAATGACTTGTCGCCATCTCCTTTTACTTCTAATGTTTTGCCGCGAATTTCACGGGTACTTTCTGCACCCTGGCTATTGCGTAAAATCATTTTCATTGTTGTTGCCTGGTCACGCCAGCCAGTATCACGTTTGTCTGCTTCAACAGCTATCGCCAGTCCCTTTTCTTCTGCTGTCTCAGCATAAGTTACGCCAGTAAAAGCAAGCAGGCCTGATAATAAAATTATTCCTTTCATGATTTTTTCTCCAATTTCATTAAGAGTGGTGGCAAGAAGAAGAAGTCTGCAATTAATGCAAATGCAATAACTATTGAGGTCAACATGCCCATGTCTGAATTCATTTTAAAATGTGACTGCGCAAGAACAATAAAGCCGACAACTAACACGATCGAGGTGGTCAGTAATGCGCGTCCAACATGATTAAACGCATAGCGAACAGCATCTGGTGCACTATAACCATGTTCACGTTTAGCGCGTAAATATTTACTTAAAAAATGCACCGTGTCATCAACCACAATGCCTAAGGTCATGGTAGTTACCACGGATAAGGCTAAACCAACTTCGCCGACTAACAAGCCCCATAATCCAAAGCCCATTGCTGCAGGTACAAGATTAGGAATCATACTAATCATTCCTGTTTTAAATGAACGGAAAGCAAAGATTAAAATTCCCGATATTAATATTAGTGCCAGGGTAGTGGCGATTAACATGCTACTAATATTACGTTGCCCGATATTAGCAAACATCATCGTTGGCCCAGTCCCTTCTGCTACTTTTATATACTTTCCATTTTCGGCGAGCCATTTCTTCGCTCTGTCACCTAATTCTATAATTTCATTACTCGAAATGGTCTGAATAGAAACTGTCATGCGTAAAGCTGACTTATTAATATCTATTTGATTGTTTAAATCTAAGCCATAAGGTAAAGACATTTCATACATCAGTAAATATTGCGCAGCAAGATTTCGATCATCAGGAATTTTTTTCCAGCGCTCATCATCGCCGTGCATATTTTTATTAAGGCGTTTAATCACCTCAGTGTAAATATTAACGTGCCGTGTTTCAGGTTGTTCACGATACCAGTTAGCAAAGGCCTCTACTTCTTTTAAATAACCTGGGTTACTAATACCACTGTCCTCACCACTCTCTAATGAATAGTCTATTACATACAGGCCTGTTAAATTTTTATCGATATAATCAGAGTCTTGTCTAAACTGAATCGTTTCATCAAAATAATGAACAAAAATATCATTCAATTGATTTTTTGGTAAGAAAATAATTAAGGTAACAATAATTATTCCCATGACGGCCATCAGTTTTTTTTGATTCTTAACCACAAAATCACCAAGCGCGATCATTTGTTTATCTTCTTCACCTTTGACTACCTTCACTCTGACAGGAAGTAAGGAAATTAATGCGGGTAAAAAGGTAACCGATAAAATAAATGAAGCTACCACCCCCATAGCCACAAAGTTACCTAAATGACCAAATGGTGGCACCTCTGAAAAATTCATGGTTAAAAAACCGATCATAGTGGTTGTGCTTGCCAGGAATACCGGTTGTAGATTTATTCTAAGCGCTTCTGCGATTGCAGTATTTTTCTCTTTACCCGAGCGCATTTCATGAATAAATGTCGTCAGGACATGCACCGAGTTGGCAATGGCCACCGTTAAAATAATTGTCATCGATGATACTGATGGCCCGGTTAATGGAAAGCCGATATAACCACCTAAGCCCATACCGGTCATAATCGATAAGAAAATAACAAGAATAATACCTAATGTTGTTGATACACTTTTAAGTAATATCAGCAACATCAAAAACATCACACCAAAGCTTAATGGCACCAGGTTCATCATGTCACCTTGTGCGCTTTCAGCAAAGGCATTATTCATGGGTACCATACCTGAAATACGTACTTCAACATTAGGTGCTAACGCACGGATTTCATCGCCCATCTTTCTGGCAAAAGAAATAACTTCAGGTACTTCTTTGGTTTGATCAATATTGGGCAGTGAGATTGTTGCAGAAACGGAGGTCACGTGTGATGTTGGGGAGATCAAACGTTGCTTGAGTAATGGTTCACTCAATGCAACCTCTTTTATTCGTACCAGATCAGCATCTGTTAAATTTTCAGCATCGCTAATTAAATCTTCAACGATTAAATCATCGCCTTCTGCATAGGTGTGCTGAAAGTTTGAAATTGAATCAACTCGAATAGAGTAAGGAATCTGCCAGGCTTTCTCAGTAACCGTCTCAACCACTTTTAAAGTTTCACGGCTAAAAACGTTGCCGTCTTTTGGCGTTAAGATAAATAGAACATTATCGTTACGGCTATATGTTTTTTCTATTTTATCGAAGGCTTGTAATTGCGGATTATCTTCACTAAAGAACACCCGATAATCGGCTTTAAAAACAAGAAAACGTCCACCACTTGCTGCCGCAAAAACTAATATTAATGATAATAAAATTATGATCCAACGATATTTTATTACCCAGGGGCCGAGCTTTGATTCCAATTCACTCATTTTTATTCTCCTGCTAATTTTTTCAGGTTATTTTTTCTTCAGGCCATTTAGTATTAAAGCAACAACACCTTTTGCTAATCGAGATAATTCTTCCAGTGGATACATTGTCATAAAAAAGGGCGATGAGAATTTCGCAAGTGCAGCTAAAACATAGCTTGCCATCTCATCAACATCGCTGACCTCAAACTCACCGCTTTCAATACCTTTTTGTAAAAGCATCGAAATGAGTTTTCTATCGCTTTCAACTTTTGCCTGAACCATATCAGGGCGCTTGGTGACAATGACTTCAACCAGTTCAGCAATTTTTGGTTCTTCACTGAACTGGCCATGCATATAATTGAGCATCTCTAAAACAAAGAGCTCTAATCGCTCTGCTTGTTTTAA
>CAMYJG010000037.1 GCA_947258695.1 uncultured Ectothiorhodospiraceae bacterium
GCGATACGCTTATCCAGGTTCGCAAATTCTCTCAGTGGTGGAGGGAGGAGAATGCGACCATTACTGTCCATTTCAACTTCAGTTGCATGACCAATTAATAGACGTTGCAGGCGACGGGCTTGATTATTGAGGTTTCCAAGACGTACGAGTTTACGCTCGATTTCTTCCCATTCTGATAAGGGGTATAACAGCAGGCAAGCATCACTGCGATCGACAGTGACCACTAACTGACCGGCATACTGAGACAACAGGCTATCCCGATATTTGCTCGGCACAGCCATGCGGCCCTTGGCATCCAGGTTTAATGTATTTACTCCTCGGAACAAGTTCCGACCCCTCCACTAATAGAGACAGATCTAAAGCTTATTAACTACTTTATGATCCACTTCTACCCACATTGATCCACTTAGTGACACTATAGTCACAAAATACCCACTCTGCAAGTCGACTAGTCCACATTTTGCTTGTAAGACAAGGACTTAGAGCAGTTTTGTAAGGTGGAGAGAGCTAAAAACGGCCAAAAACTGAAAACAAAATTTACTTTATAATCAATAGGTTATAATTTTTACTTAAAGTGAAATAATAGCTATTTGAGGGTGTGATTGCTCATTTATTGAGCAATTTTAAAGATTTATTAATAAAAAATTAATAATGGAGTTGGCCGATAAGCCGGGTTCTGTCGTGGACAGTCATTCATCTGGAACTATGTCACCATAATCCTCAAGCAACCTACCCGGGAACCATGTGGGCCACACGTTGTTCCCCTATTTGGTCTTGCTCCGAGTGGGGTTTACCATGCCGTCGAATATTACTACCGACGCGGTGCGCTCTTACCGCACCATTTCAACCTTACCGGTCCCGAAAGACTTAGGCGGTATATTTTCTGCTGCACTTTCCGTAGGCTCACGCCCCCCAGCTGTTAGCTGGCACTCTGCCCTGTGGAGCCCGGACTTTCCTCCCTATACTATATATATAGAATAGCGCGACTGCCTGGCCAACTCCGGGTGCGAGTATACTCGATTATCCCGTATATAAATCAATCATTTAGCGAAAATTTGCTCGAATTATCTAGATTTTTCCTTTAATTCGAGCGCATGCTGATAAAGCATATTTTTCTTTAACCCAGTAATATTGGCTGCCAAGGACGCAGCCTGCTTAACCGGCAGTTCTTTTAATAAAATCAATAAGATACGTACAGATTCAGCATCTATTTCGCTATCTAAATTAGCAGCAGCGCCATGAATTAACACCACAAACTCCCCTTTTCTTTGATTTTCATCGGCTTCAACCCAGGGAATAAGGGCTTCGAGAGTATCACCATGAACCGTTTCAAACGTCTTCGTCAGTTCTCTGGCAAGCACAGCTTTACGCTGCCCACCAAAAACAAGCTGACAATCTTTCAACATTTCAACTATGCGGTGAGGGGCTTCATAAAATATTATGGTCCGGGCATCATCTTTTAATTTTTCTAACTTTTGTTGTCTTGCGCTAGATTTAGCCGGTAAAAATCCTTCAAAAACAAAGCGATCCGTCGGCAAGCCAGCAACAGACAAAGCTGTTATAACAGCAGAAACACCTGGAATAGGAACGACATTAATGCCTCGCTCTCTCGCCTGGTTAACTAACACATAGCCTGGATCACTTAATAATGGTGTGCCCGCATCTGATATAAGAGCAATATTGTCACCTTTTTCAATTCTATCAAGTAACGCATCACAAATTTTCCGCTCATTATGCTCATGCACTGCAATCATTGGTGTCGAAATTTCAAAATTGCGTAATAATTGACCGCTACGACGGGTGTCTTCTACAGCGATTACATCAACCTCTTTCAATGTTTTTTGTGCGCGTTCAGTCATATCCCCCATATTTCCTATCGGAGTTGCGACAATGTACAAAGAACCTTGTTTAAATGACACGGTATAATCCTATTAAATGATATAAAATCAGTGATGCTGTAAAATCAGAGCAAGCAAACCAATAATACAGATAATAAAACATTAGCCAATAGCAGATAAAGCAACCTATGAAATATTACTTTAAGCCTCTCTCTCTTATATTGATTTCACTCGTACTGGCCAACTGTGCAAGCAAACCCGGGGTTTCACCAGATGCTGTGAGTGATGCAGATCAACTCTACTTAACTAAACAATACAATGAAGCTGCATTGGCATTTAGCCAGCAAGCCAGTGGCACCGCGGGTACTGAATCGACATTATTACAACTGAGAGCAGTTATTGCTTATGTAAAAGCGCAACAACTAAGCCAGGCAGTACAACTTTTTGACTCCATTCAAATTAATGAATTTGATCTTAAACAAAAAGATCTAGCCCGTTTAACCCGCGCTCATATTGCTTTAGCCGAACGAAATGCAGAAGAAGTCTTATACCAACTGAATGAACCTTTATCTATTGGTAGTCGTTCACTTTATCTTGCAGAGTTTCATGAATTACGCGCATCTGCTTTTTCAATGCAAGGCGATCGCATAACAACGGCTGAAGAATATATTTTGCAGGGTAACTATTTGACCAATACCGAATCAATTATCAAAAGCCAGCAATTAATATGGGAATCACTGGCACTATTAAGTGAACGCGTATTACAGCAAATGCAACCCACCCAGGCGCCAGATGTCTTAAGTGGTTGGATGGAGTTGGTGCGTTTATCAAAAAAATATCAACTCAACCCGACTTTATTACGAGCATCGATTGCAAACTGGCAACGCCGTTATACTGATCACCCGGTAGATATAACTTTACTAGAGGGTTTACGTAACCGTAAACAGGAAGATGTCACCTTACCGAAAAAGATTGCTTTACTGATACCTTTAAGTGGCCGTTTTGCAAATGCTGCCAAGGCAATACGTGATGGTCTGTTTGCCTCTTATTATGCTAAAAAAGATAAAGAAAATATCTCTATTCGAGTTTATGATACGGAAGGTAAACCGGAAAATATTGAAGAGGTGTATCAAAAAGCAGTATCAGATGGAGCACAATTTATTATTGGCCCCTTAAATAAAGCATCTATACATAAACTTTCTGAAGACGAAAGCTTATCCGTCCCAACACTGGCCTTAAATTATATTAATAGTGAAAACGTTTCACAGGAGCTGTACCAATTTGGTTTATCGCCTGAAGAAGAAGCTCGCCAGGTTGCCGAACGTACCTGGCTCGACGGTCATGTCAATGCTGCTGTGTTAACACCTACTGGTCCATGGGGTGAGCGGGTACATAAAGCATTCAAAGAACGGTGGGAACAAATTGGTGGGCGTGTAGTTGAACAACAAAGTTACAACTCCAGTAAAAATGACTTTTCTTCGCCAATACGTAAACTGCTAAATATTGATGATAGTAAAAGACGTTACCGTAAAATGTCTCGTTTACTGCAAACTAAAATAAAGTATTCAACCTACCGTCGTCAGGATATTGATTTTATATTTATAGCTGGCTATCCACGCCAGGCAAGACAAATTAGACCTCAGTTAAAGTTCTTCCATGCCAGCCGGGTACCGGTGTATGCCACTTCTCATATATTTACGGGTAACCTGAATCCAGAACGCGATCGCGATATGGATGGAATACGTTTCGGTGATATGCCCTGGGTATTATCAGAAACCACATCCCACCGTGGTCTAAGAAATGAAATAGAATCACTTATTTCAAAAGCAGGCAATAAACACCAACGCTTATATGCCATGGGTGTTGATGCGTTTAATATCATCGCTGCATTAAATACGCTTAAATCCTATCCTTATGAACGCTACCAGGGCGAAACCGGTAGTTTGAGCTTAGATGAAAAACAACGTATTAAACGTCAACTGAGCTGGGTTTACTTCCGCAGTGGTCGTCCAATATTACTGGAACAAGCAAGCCAATAAAAATGTACACGACACGCGAACAGGGAAACTATACTGAAAACCTTGCTTGTGAATTTTTATTAAAAAAAGGCTTAAAATTGCTCGAACGGAATTACCATTGTCGCCTGGGTGAAATAGATATAATCATGCAAGATAACGAGCATCTTGTATTTGTTGAAGTACGTTACCGAAAAAATAACAATTTTGGTAGTGGTGCGGAATCAGTCACCTATAATAAGCAGACAAAATTAATTAAAACTGCATCGGCCTACTTACAACAGCATGCTAAACTAAATAAATATCCGGCGCGATTTGATGTTATCTCTATGACAGGGCCTGTTGAAACCGGTAACATCACGGATACAAATATTAACTGGATAAAAAATGCATTTGAGGCATAAAAAGATATGAGTACTGGTACTACAGCAAATAATGTTAAATCTATCTTTAGTGCGAGTATTCAGGCAAAACAAAAAGCAATGGATGATCTTGCCAAGCCTATCAGCGCAGCAATTGAAAAAATGGTTAGCGCCCTTAAAAGTGGTAACAAAATACTCAGCTGTGGCAATGGCGGTTCAGCTGCTGATGCACAACATTTTGCCGCTGAGCTGGTATGCCGTTTTGAACGGGAACGTCCTGCCCTGGCAGCAATTGCACTAACGGTTGATACATCAGCACTTACTGCAATTTCAAATGATTATCATTTTGATGAAATATTTGCACGCCAGGTAGATGCATTGGCTAAACAAAATGATATTTTACTCGCGATATCAACCAGTGGTTTTTCTCCTAATGTTGTTCGCGCCATTGAACAAGCTCATAAAAATGGAATGACCGTTGTTGCTCTAACCGGCCGAGATGGTGGCCAGGTAGCGAAACTACTAACTAACGATGACATTGAAGTTCGCGTTTTATCCGAATCAACTGCTCGAATACAGGAAGTACATCTGCTTACGATTCATTGCTTATGTGATCAAATTGATGAAAGCATATATCCAGATAAAAAGTCATAGTCAGTATAGTGAGTCATTCATCGTTACAACCTGGCTTTATTAAAGCGATTAAAAATGCTCTGCTACCAGAACAGGTATTAACTGACCAGGCCGATATATGGAGTTATGGTTATGATAATAGCCGTCGTCATTCTATTCCAGATATTGTTGTACTGCCTGCAACACATCAACAAGTACATAAGATTGTTTCGCTTTGTAATGAATATTCTGTTCCCATAACACCAAGGGGACGAGGTACCGGCACGACTGGCGCAACCGTGCCGGTTAAAGCCGGTGTTATTCTGTCAACAGAAAAATTGAATAAAATAATAAAAATTGATCCCGCTAACAGATACATTGTGGTAGAACCTGGAGTTACAAATCTACAGGTACAAGAGGCTGTAAAAGAACATGGATTCTTCTGGCCTCCCGATCCTACCAGTAGTGCATATTGTTCAGTTGGCGGAAATCTTGCTTATAACTCTGCCGGACCACGCACAATTAAATATGGTACCCCAAGAGAAAATGTATTTGGCTTACGAGCCATCACTGGGCAGGCAGAAGAAATTCGTACCGGGGTACTCACATCAAAAGGTGTAGTTGGATATGATTTAACACGTTTGCTGATTGGTTCAGAAGGTACGCTCGCAATTATTACAGAAGCTACCCTTAAACTCACCCCATTGGCTCAAAGCAAGCGCACTATGCAGTTACTCTATACTGACATCGAGTCTGCAGCCAAAGCCGTTTCAGCAATCATGGCGCAACCCACAACGCCTTGTGCATTAGAATTTATTGATGGAAATGCCATTAATATGATTCGTGAATACTCTGATGTTGTCTTTCCAGAAAATGCAGCTGCCATGTTAATGGTCGAGGTTGACGGCCCGGAAACCCAGCTCGATTATTCTGTCGATGACATTAAAAAAGCAAGCGACAGCGAATCCCTGTTAGAATTTAAGGTCGCCAATACAAAACAAGAAATTGAGGCTTTATGGGCAACTCGTAAAGCGTTGTCCCCGGCGTTAAGAACGGTTGCACCCAAAAAAATAAACGAGGATATCGTTGTACCGGTCTCTAATATACCTGATTTAATTCATGGCCTGGAAACCTTATCAAATAAATATAATATCCCTATCGTTAATTTTGGCCATGCGGGCAATGGTAATATTCATGTGAACTTATTGTTTAACCCTGATGACAAAATACAACATAAAAATGCACATCAATGCCTTGATGCTGTCTTTGAATTAGTCCTAAAACTTGATGGCACCTTATCCGGTGAACATGGCGTTGGCCTGGAAAAACGGGATTTTATCGATCGCGAAATTGATCCAACTACGCTATCCCTAATGAAACGCATTAAAACAGAGTTTGATCCTAAAAATATCCTGAACCCAAATAAAATGTTTCCACTTGATTAATAATCAATATGATTGATCATGAACACATCTGGCATCCTTATAGCGCGATGAATTCTGAACTTCCTGTTTATGAGGTTGAATCGGCAAATGGAGTTCATATCACACTTAAAGATGGTCGTGAATTGATCGATGGCATGTCTTCATGGTGGTGCATGATTCATGGATATAATCATCCCAAGATGAATGCAGCGATCGAACAACAGTTAAAAAAAATGTCACACGTTATGTTCGGTGGCCTGACACACCAACCAGCGATTGAACTAACAAAACAATTACTGGAAATAACTCCAGCAGCGCTACAAAAAATATTTTATTCTGATTCTGGTTCGGTTGCAGTTGAAGTTGCTATGAAAATGGCTATTCAGTACTGGCATGCAAAAGGCCAACCTGAAAAGCAACGGTTTATCTCTCTACGCTCAGCCTATCATGGCGATACCTTTGCTGCCATGTCTGTCTCCGATCCTGACACCGGCATGCATAAGCTATTTAAAGATGCTGTAGCTCAACAGATATTTATAAAGCAACCCATCTCGCGTTTTAATGAAGCATGCCATAAACAAGATATTGATGAATTAGAAAAGACATTAAAGAAACACGCAAACGAAGCAGCAGCATTAATACTCGAACCGATTGTGCAAGGTGCAGGCGGCATGTGGTTTTATTCTGCCGACTACCTGAAACATGCAAAACGCGTGTGCGAAAAATATAATATCCTACTGATACTTGATGAAATTGCGACCGGCTTTGGTCGTACTGGAAAACTTTTTGCTTGCGAACATGCCGACATTGCCCCGGATATTATGTGTATCGGTAAAGCGTTAACCGGTGGTTATCTGAGCTTAGCTGCAACGCTAACCACTAATGAAGTATCAAATACAATAGACCATGGAGATCCAGGCGTCTTTATGCATGGCCCTACCTTTATGGCAAACCCTCTCGCCTGCACCGCAGCGCTCACCAGCACAAAATTATTACTCGCATCTAACTGGAAAGAAAATATAAAAAAAATTGAAAGTCAGTTAAAAGTGGGACTGGAAATTTGTAATAACTTTGAAACTGTTAACGAAGTCCGTGTTTTGGGTGCGATAGGTGTTGTTGAAATGAAGCAGCCGGTGGATATGAAAAGTATCACTGAAGCCTTTGTTAATGCCGGTGTATGGGTAAGGCCGTTTGGTAAACTCGTTTACCTTATGCCAACTTTCATCGTAAGCCAGGAAGAGTTAAATAAATTGATTACTGCTGTTGTGAATACGTTAAAGCAGCACATAAAGTAATACCAATAATAAATTTATTTCTTAAACACCATTTCCACTCGAAATAACAGCGAATGCTCTGATTCAAAATCATTATCTTTCGCATATCTTATTTGCGGTATCAATTCTATAAATAAATAATCTTTATGAATATTCTGACGATAAGTTAAACCTAGTAAATAATGAGTGGCATATACCGTTGGTTCACTTTCCCCATAAACGCCAGCAAAATAAAAGAGAGCCCGTCTTTTACTTAAAGTATGGTACATAGTAAACGTTTGGCTCAATTCAAACTTATCTATTTCACGTGTCCATCGTGCAAATGTCGACGCACGAAACAGATCATCATCGGTAATTTTTCGATTAAACTCGAGATATGAATCAAATCCCCAGCCAAAAGAATCAAACCAATAAGGCGTCTCATGCCAGCGGATGCTCCACTTATTAAACTCATATTTTCGTCTTGCCCGGAACCTGACATAAGGCTCAAAACCTGATCCCAAACGAGCACCTATCGATGGCTTAAATTGCCATTCATCCTTCCTACCTAACGTTGCTTGTAGCCCGGCAAAATAATCTTTCTCTTCTATAGCATCTATAGGTGTATTTTCTGGTTGTCCGGTAACATCATCTTGACGATCATCCACATCCGATTCAAAGGTTAGTTTTAATTTCTTTTTCGTATGCGGTAAACGTAGTTTGAGTTTGATATCGCCTTGATAACCACGAACACCCCTTTCTTGTAAGATAGCATCTGCTCTGAGACGCAAATAGGTGCCTGTTGTCTCATAAAACATTTTGTCATCTGAAAAAAATTCATCAACACTTCGAGCAAACGATTCAACACCTGATGAAATAGCTGATTGTGGAGTATCTAAAAATGAAAAAAAGGACTTTTTATCTTCTATTTCTAACGCATCGTCTTCAACAACATCTTCATCTGCTTCTGATTCATCAAAGTCTTCAGTAGTCGTATCATGGTCACTCGTATCTTTTTCAAAAGGAATTGATTCTGGCTGACTATCTTCTGCAACCACGTTGCATGGCAACATTACTAAAAGAAAAGACAGGTATAAATAAATAGAATTCCTTAAAATTCTAAGCATCAGCGCCTCAGTATAGGTACTTTGTCATCTGTACTAATACTACACTAATATAATTAAATGTCTGCATGAATATGCACTTCATACGTAATATTTAGTCGTGTCGATTATTATTTAACGACTTTTAGCTGAGGCTTTTGTGATTTTTTCGGTTGTTCCGGCGGTGTATTATCACCCGGTGGGGTCGGAGGTTGGGTATTATTTTCGTCAAACATCATACCCTGCCCGTTTTCGCGAGCATAAATAGCTAGTACAGCAATAATCGGTACGCTGACTTCCATCGCTTTACCACTGAAACGGGCATTAAACATAATGTAATCATTACCCAACTGAAGATCGGTAATGGCTGAAGGGTTGATATTCAGAACAATCTTACCTTCTTCAACATATTCACGAGGGATCATTGCATAGTCATTTTCCGCATTGACCAGCAGGTAAGGAGTAAAATCATTATCAATGATCCAGTCATAGATTGCCCTAATCAAATAAGGCTGACTGGATGTCATTTCTGAAGTGGGAGTCTCGTTATCCAAACTATATTTACTCGTCTAATCCAAGACGATTAGATGGCCAACATTTCTTTTTCGGCTTCAGTTAAACTTTCTTTAAATGCTTCGCGATCAAATACATTTGCTGCGTAGGTAATCAAGGCACTTGCTGAAGCAGGTAATTCAACTCCGTAATGTTGTAAACGCCAGAGCATCGGGGCAATAGCACAATCCATAACAGTAAAGTCATCACTCATAAAGTATTTCTTTTGTTCAAAAATAGGAGCAACAGTTAATAAACTATCACGTAATTCCTTACGTGTATTTTCAACATCTTCACCTTTGGCAATTTTATTTGATAAGGTGTACCAGTCACGTTCAATACGTTTTAACATCAAGCGATTACGCGCACGTGACACCGGGTCAACAGGCATTAACGGAGGATGTGGAAAACGCTCATCCAGATATTCCATAATGACCTGGTGTCCGTATAAAACCAAATCACGATCTACCAGAGTAGGAACTTCGTTATAAGGGTTTAGATCTTTTAAATCTTCAGGCGTGTCATTAAGATCAACATCATGAGCTTCATAATTAATACCTTTTTCTGCCAATACAATGCGAACCATGTGGCAATAGGGATCTGTATCGCTTGAATAAAGCGTCATTGCTAAACGTTTGTTAGCCATTTGTGCCATGTTGTTACCTCAAAAATATTTCTTTTAAAAACAAAGACGGGGGGAATAATCCCCCCTACTTATTGATCATATAAATGGTTCCAACTTAACTTAAGCTGAACCATTAAACTACTTTAGTGAATATCTTTCCAGAATTCTTTCTTCATTGGATAAGCGACCAGGAAGAGTAAGACCAGGAATAACAACACGTAAATACCCAGTTCATAACGAACCAGTTTTGCAGGTTCACCCATGTAAACCATAAACGCGGTTAAATCACGCATTGCATTGTCATATTCAGCTGCAGACATTTCTCCTGCAGAAACTTGCTCAAACTTTGGCGCAGTTCCTGGATGCTCACTCATTTCATCAGCATTAACCAGTTTCTTCATACCTTCAAGTTCCCACAATACATGTGGCATACCAACATCTTTAAATGTTGTGTTGTTTACACCAAATGGACGAGATTCATCGGTATGGAAAGTACGTAAATAGGTATATAACCAATCAGCACCACGGGCACGTGATATTACTGATAAATCAGGTACTTTGGTGCCGAAGTAAACTTTTGCATCTTCAGTTTGCATTGCAATAGTCATGGTTTCACCCACTTTTTCACCAGCAAACATTAAGTTGCTTTTGACCTGTGCATCAGTCAAACCAATATCTTCTGCCATACGGTTATAACGTTGGTACGCTGCTGAGTGACAACTTAAGCAGTAATTTACAAATAAACGAGCACCACGTTGCAGTGACTCTTTGTTATTTAAATCAAAGTCTGCTTTATCAATGTGAATCTTTCCACCTGCAGAAAAAGCCAGTGACGGTAAGACCATCAAAATTGCGAGTATTGTTTTTTTCATTATCCTGTCACCCTCTCTGGTACTGCTTTCTCAGCATTTAGATTGGTATATAACGGAGCGAGGAACATTACCGCCAGATAAACACCAGGAATAAACCAGCCCATCATCATCAATTCACCCGCGCCTTCTACATATCTTCCAAAATCGTTGAGTGAGAATAAGCCCATCCAAATAATGAGTGACATGTAACTAAATTTCGCATCACGTGTTTTACTATGGAACCAAAGCACGTAGAAGAATACAAAATAAACTTCTGAGAAACGTAAACCAAGTTCAGATAATACAGGTTCTGGTGCTTTAACCCCGAGGTAACCCAGGTAGATAAACACAAGCACAAACACGGTTAAGTTAAGCTTGTGTAAAGCACTACGGTAACGAACTGATTTAATCGGGTTTTGATCTAACCAGGGTAAGAAAGCAAGAACGACAACACCGGCACCCATGGCAACAACACCCAGAAATGGATCAGGTACAGCACGAAGCATGGTATAGAATGGTGTGAAATACCAAACCGGAGCAATGTGCTCAGGTGTTTTTAATGGATCAGCAGGAACGAAGTTCGCATGCTCTAAGAAATAACCGCCCATTTCAGGACCAAAGAACATAATTGCTGCGAAGAACATTAAGAACACAACCACACCAACAATATCTTTAACCGAATAGTATGGGTGGAAAGGGATACCATCTAATGGAATACCATTTTCGTCTTTGTTTTTCTTGATTTCAACACCATCTGGGTTATTTGAACCCACTTCATGCAATGCAATGATGTGTGCGACAACTAAACCAATAATAACTAATGGTACAGCGGCTACGTGGAATGCGAAGAAACGATTCAAGGTTGCATCAGAAATAACGTAATCACCACGAATCCAGATTGAAAGCTCTTCACCAACAAATGGAATGGCACCGAATAAGTTAACAATAACCTGTGCACCCCAGTATGACATTTGACCCCATGGTAATAAGTAACCCATGAATGCTTCTGCCATCAATGCGAGGAAGATAAACATACCGAAGATCCAGATCAGTTCACGAGGTTTTTTGAATGAACCGTAGATTAAACCGCGAAACATATGCAGGTAAACAACGACGAAGAATGCAGAAGCACCTGTTGAATGCATGTAACGAATTAACCAGCCAAAATTTACATCACGCATGATGTATTCAACCGAAGCAAAGGCCAGGTTAGCGTCAGGTTTGTAGTGCATAGTCAGGAAAATACCTGTCACTACCTGAATCACTAAAACTAATAATGCTAATGAACCAAAGAAATACCAGAAGTTAAAGTTTTTTGGTGCATAGTATTTTGATAAATGTTCTTCCCACAATTTTGTTGCCGGGAAACGGGCATCAATCCAGCCCATAAATGCTTTTAACATATTCATTATCGTTTCCATTATGCATTCCCCTCATCTACACCGATAAGTATGCGAGTATCAGACAAGTACATATGTGGCGGTACTTCCAGATTTGTTGGAGCCGGAACATTTTTATATACACGTCCAGCCATATCAAAACGAGAACCGTGACAAGGACAGAAAAAGCCACCTTTCCAGCCTTCACCTAAATCAGCAGGAGCCACTTCTGGACGATAAGTTGGTGAACAACCAAGATGAGTACAAATACCAACTAAAATTGCAATTTCAGGTTTAATTGAGCGTGCTTCATTAACAGCATATGAGGGTTGACGATCTACAATTGCAGAAGCTGGGTCACGTAAGCTACCTGTTAAACCGGCTAAATCTTTGAGATTTTGCTCAGTACGACGAACAATCCATACTGGTTTTCCACGCCATTCAACACGTAACATTTGTCCTGGTTGAAGCTTGCTAAAATCTGCTTCTACCGGTGCACCCGCCGCTTTGGCTCGGGCACTTGGGTTCCAAGACGCAATAAAAGGTATTGCGGCACCTGCAGCTCCTACTGCACCAACGGCACCCGTTGCTGCAATTGTGAGGAACCGGCGTTTGCTGTTATCAACGCCATCTGTACTCATAAAAATCTCCCAAAATCTCTTGATTGGACAAAAAGTGGCTTTCTATCCCCGTAGTATTTAGCGTGTGAAACGCAGAAGTATTCTAAAAGGCAAAATTTACCCCAAAATACCCAAATTTTTTGGCGTGCGTATTTTGGCCGATCGCGACCTGTTGGTCAAGGAAACTCGAATAAACCTCAGTAGTTCAATAGGTTATACAGGATTGGGGATATCAATAAAATGGTGTTTTATTCCAAAGTGTGACGCAAGGTGCTCACCCAGCGCCTGCACCCCGTAACGTTCAGTGGCATGGTGACCTGCAGCATAAAAATGCAAACCACACTCACGAGCAATATGTACCGTTTGTTCAGATATTTCTCCCGTCAGGTAGGCATCAACCCCAAGCTCGGCAGCCTGCTCAATATAGCTTTGAGCTGCCCCACTACACCATGCAACCGTATGAATTTGTTCACTTTTTTCACCAATATGCAGGGGTTCCCTGTCTAATGCGGTCGCGATTTTCTGACTAAAATCAGCGGCTGACATCGGAGTCTTTAAGGTACCGTACATACCCACCGCATCTTTACCCGATGGAAAGCTACCGGCGATATCTAAATCCAGCAGGTCAGCCAGTTTGGCGTTATTTCCATATAAGGGGTGTGCGTCGAGCGGTAAATGGTAAGCCAGTAAGCTAATACCAGAATCTATCAAGCGACGTACACGTTGATATTTTAAGCCGGTAATTCGCGCATCTTCCCCTTTCCAGAAATAACCATGATGAACCAGTAATGTATCGGCCTGAGCTTTAATCGCAGCATCAATTAATGCCTGGCTTGCGGTTACGCCAGAAACAATCTTTTTTATTTCAGTTTTTCCTTCAACCTGTAAGCCATTCGGGCAATAATCCTGAAAGCGTTCAATCTCGAGCACATTATTCGAATAATTAAGCAAATCTTTCAACTGAACCATGCGTATAACCCTTCTATCAGTTAGTATTATGTCCAATATATTGATTTAGTTTAACGGAAAATTTCATGCGTGTTACCAAACTCATTACTTTTATTATTCAATTTGCCACCTTAGGTTTGGCGGCCGCATTCTTAATCTTGTATTTCCAGTCAGATAAAGACAAAAAAGTAGAAAACAGTAGCTCGCAAGCAGCTGCAGAAGTTGTCGAGCTCATAGAGTCGGTCCGCACCACGCCAGATGTCCAGGTAATATCTTATGCTCCTGCCGTACAAAGTGCAGCGCCTGCTGTTGTTAATATACAAACCAGCAAAATAATTACTGAACAGCAGCACCCATTTGCAAATGATCCGATGTTCCGTCACTTTTTTGGAGAAAGCATGGGTGAACCACGCAAGCGAATGGAATCAAGCCTGGGTTCAGGTGTTATCGTTAGCCCACAGGGTTATATTCTCACCAACCATCATGTCATCAAAGCTGCTGATGAAATTTTAATTGCTCTAAAAGATGGCCGCACAGCTAAAGCAACCGTCATTGGTACCGATCCGGATACCGATCTTGCTGTGCTGCATATTGAATTAGATGAGCTTCCTGCTATCACCTTAAGTACTAAGCCAGAGAATGAAGTGGGTGATGTTGTACTGGCGATTGGAAATCCATTTGGCGTTGGACAAACAGTAACCTCCGGTATTATTAGTGCCACCGGTCGAAACATGCTGGGTATTAATACCTTTGAAAACTTTATTCAAACCGATGCAGCAATCAACCCCGGTAACTCAGGTGGTGCTTTGGTTAACGCCTATGGCGAACTGATTGGCATTAACACTGCAATTTATTCAAAAAGCGGCGGATCTCAAGGTATTGGTTTTGCCATCCCACTCAGTCTAGCCAAAAATGTGTTAACTCAAATCATCGAATTTGGTCATGTTAAGAGAGGCTGGTTAGGAATTGCCATCCAGGAAATGAACCCGGAACTGGCTAAATCATATGGCTTAAAAAAGGTATACGGTATTATTGTTAACGGTGTAGCCAAAACCGGACCTGCAGATAAAGCCGGTATTAAACCCAGCGATGTCATCACTCATATTAATGATGTTGAAGTTGAAAGTGTACGTCACCTGTTAAACCTGGTTAGCCAGATAAACCCGGGGAACAAGGTTTCAATTAAAGGTATTGGACAGAAAGGCAAATTCAACACAACTGCGACAGTGATTCAAAGGCCCAAACAAGAGAAGTAATATTTCTAGCTTACTGCAACCTTATTACGCCCAGTATTTTTTGCTGCATACAAAGCTTTGTCTGCAGACTCAAGAACATAAGACCACTCACTGTTTTGCCCTTGTAAATGACTATTATAGACAGCAAGTCCACAACTAGCGGTGACATATTCAAATGGACTTTTACAATGAGGAATCTTCTCAGATTCTAGTTCAGATAAAACGCGATTCACCAGTTTCTCTGCACTTTCAGGTTCAGTTTGCGGCAGTAAAATCAACAACTCTTCGCCACCATAGCGATAAATACGATCAGACTTTCGAATAGATGACATAATAGAGCTTGTCACTTTTTGTAATGCATCATCACCCGCCTGATGTCCATAGTGATCGTTATAAAGTTTAAAGTTATCAATATCAATCATAGCGATAGCATAATCATTAGCATAACGTTTTGATAAATCATGAGTACACTTAATGTCAATTTCCATCGCCCGGCGATTGCCAATACCCAACAAAGGATCCTGTAACGTCATTTCTTTTAAGCGGTGGTTAGCTTTTACGAGTTCAGAAGTACGTTCTGAAATATTCTTCTCAATAATAGCCGCCTGAGACTCCATAACATTTCTCTGAAAATTGGCAATATCAGTGTAGGTAACAATTCCTGTCAGGAAGCCATTAGAGTCAATTACCGGCAGGTGCCGAATATTATTAGCAATACAAATAACTAATGCTTCTAATATTTTTTGATCTTCCTGCAACATAATCAAGTTATATGACATTAGGTCAGCTGCAAGAGGCGGATTATTACTTAAACTTTTACTATTGTTTGTTAACGCCTCCGACAAAAAACACACGATGTCTCGTTCAGTAATGATGCCGATAGGTTTATTGTTTTGTTGTACGAGTAAACAGGAATATTTCTGCTCGCTCATTTGATTCGTGACATCAATTAACGGGGTGTCGATTTCTACAGAAAAAACATCTGTAGACATAATTTTAGTCAATTTATAATCTTCCACTTATCTTCCTCCTGATAATAAGTGATACATTATTTATATTTACTATAACGACATCAGGATAAATAACTTAAGCAAAGAGAGAAAATTTCAGGGGAAAACCTGTATTTAAAAGATATCTGACACTAAAAGTATAATTATTAAACTCTAAGAAAGAATGATAAGAAGAAATACACTTTAATTTAATACAGATTTTAAAGCTTCTAACATCGCATTATTTTCTTCTTCGGCACCAACAGTAATGCGTAAACAGTTTGCTAACAACCCACCTGCAGGGTTCAGATTTTTAATTAATACACCCTGTTCTTTTAGATTGCTAAAAATTGCATCCGCTTTACCTTCAGCTACACGAACTAAAATAAAATTCGCCTGGCTAGGATAAGCAGTGATGTTTTCTATTTTTGATAACTCGTTAAATAATAACTCACGATCAGCGCATATTTTTTGTGTTTGCTTGTCCAGTACATCTCGGTTTTTTATTGCAAACTCAGCACTGGCTTGTGTCAGGATATTAATATTATAAGGCAACCGCACTTTATCAAATTCATTTAACCATTCCGTTTTACCGGCCAATAAACCTAAACGCAAACCCGCTAATCCCATTTTTGAAACAGTACGCATCACCAGTAAATTATCATACTCATTTAACATTGGCATAAAGCTTTTATCGGCAAAGGCATGATAAGCCTCATCAACCACCACAACACCAGGCGCAGCAGTAATAATATTTCTTATCGTTTGTTCATCAAATAAATTACTGGTGGGATTATTGGGATAGGCAAGAAAAATAATCGCCGGTTGATGCTCCTTTATTTTCGCAAGAAGTTCTGTTTCATTAAGTGAAAAGTCATCTTCCAGCGGCACTCCGATGTATGGCATATCCAAAAATGTTGCGATCATTTTATACATCACGAAACCAGGCTCAACAGATAACACCGCGTGCTTGTTGCCTGCCGCATCATTACCTGCCATCGCCATCATAATCATCTGGATTAATTCATCCGAACCATTGCCGAGTAATATCTCCGATTCAGCAGGCACGTCCATCGCTCCACGTAAATGCTCTTTTAATACCCGCGCACCCGGATCGGGATAACGGTTTAACTCAACATCACGAATCACTTCTAACCATTGATTGACCAGTACATCCGGCCAGCGATAGGGATTTTCCATTGCATCAAGTTTGATCATCTCGCCGGGATCGGGCACATGATATGCCGACAACGCCCTTATCTCAGGACGTACCCATTTTTCTATGCGATCTGATTGTGAGCTTTCTTTTGTCATGGTTTTGAATTATTCAGATAAAAAATCAATTTTACATCAGTTTGGGCAAACGCGTCTGATTAATTACCTTGCTTTATTAGCGTGCCAGCCAATTTACCTGTTTTCAGTTTCAACATGTAATGAACGACCATCGCCTCGTCCCTGGTCATCAATCACCCGCACAAGATATTTTCCCGGGCTAGCCTGCCAGAACAAAGGTTTACCCGGTTTACTGCTGCCAATAAAACTCTCGTCGATAAACCAGTAAAGTTTTTTAACATCACTATCACTCACCGCCATAAAGGGAATTTTTTGCTTTTTATCCGGGCGATATTGATAACTCAGTTTAGTCCGGGGAGAAGTAATCAGTGGCTTCTTACCCTGCTGGCTAATCTGGTCAATATCACAACCGGGATGATAAGGTGGTGGAACCCGACGAGGTATACCGGCCTTTTTAAATATCTTTAATAAATCCGATGTCCAGAACTCGTAGATCTTTTCTTTTGTATTTTTAACCCGGTTACTACAGGCACGTAGGCCAGTTTTTGTTTCAACATAAACCGGCCGATGGATCAGACATTTATCTATCGGTGATACTCCCGGAATAAACCAGGTGCTTTTTTTATGTTTACAATAACGTGTTGGTAACTGACCCGAGATAGCACACACTTCAACAGGATCAACCGATAAAGGCGGAATGTGTTTTGGTACACTAAAGTTTTGTTGCTCAGAACGAATCGCGTTAACAATCCTAAAAAAAAGCGGTGCCGCTGCCTGTCGTCCAACAAAGGCCGGGTTACCCTGCCCATCAAAGTTACCCACCCAAACCGCTAAAACATAATGTCCAAAAATACCGACCGACCAGGCATCACGATAAGCATACGATGTACCTGTTTTCCAGTACACTGGTAACACTTGTTTTAACCATTCTTGTTTAAAACCCTGTTTTGGTGGCAGGTTATGTTGCAACATATCCAGCATCATAAAACTGGTGGCATCAGTTAAAAGTTGCGTACCCTCTTCATTTTTATCAGTCGATAACCAACGCAGTTTTTTATGTTTGCCTTTATTCGCCAATGTCGCGTATAAACCTGCCAGTTCATCCATGCGCACTTCAGCACCACCCAGCACCAGGGCTAAACCATAATACTTGCGACTCTCGGGTAAGTTCACCTTTGCCTTTTTCATAAAGCCATAAAGATCAGGTTGCTCTAATAAAGTCGCAACATGAATCGCCGGAATATTCCGGCTCTTGTTTAATGATTCCTGCACCGTGATTGGCCCGGAGAATTCTTCATCAAAGTTTTCAGGATTATAGTTACCAAAACTGGTTGGCGAGTCTTTGAGTAAACTTTGTGAATGAATTAATCCTTGTTCAATCCCCAGCGCATAAATAAACGGTTTTAAGGTTGAACCGGGTGAACGTCTTGCTAACACACCATTTACCTGCCCATGAATCACCGGGTTATGAAAGTCCACCGAACCTAACAAGGCTTTAATCGACATATCACGGTAATCAACCAGTAAGGCAGAAGTATTATATAAACCAACACTCTTTTGACTTTCGACATAAGCACTTGCCTGCCTGACCAGGGTATCCTGCAAAGCAGAATCTAAGGTGCCTTCAAGTTGAGACTCTTCAGGATACGCTTTAAGCACGGCGTCAACATAATGCGGCGCAAGGAAAGGCAACTTAGATAATGGCCGTATGTCCGGCACCTGTTTTAATCGTTCAACACGTTCCATATCAGCCGGATTCTCTGCTAACCATTCATCCAGTAAACGTAAGCGCGCTTGTTGTAACTCACTAGTTTGAGATTTATTACGCACCGGAAAACGACGTTGTGGGTTTTGTGGCACTACCGCAAGGGTAATTGCTTCATGCGTGGTCAGGTTTTCAGCGCGCTTATTAAAGTAAACTAAACTTGCCGCACCCACACCTTCAACATTACCGCCGTAAGGCGCCAGGTTTAAATACGCTTCAAGAATGTCATCTTTAGAATAAAACCATTCCAACTGAATCGCGCGTAAAATCTGTGAGAGTTTGCCCGACACTGTTCGGGTTTTAATATTAAAGCGAAGTCGTGCCAACTGCATGGTAATGGTCGAAGCACCAAACGCCCTGTTCTTAATCATGTAGGTTTTCCATGCCGCCTTAATTAAAGCGGCAGGATTAAAACCATAATGCCAGTAAAAAAACCGGTCTTCATATAACAGTGTCGTATCAATAATTTTTTGTTCAATCTTCTCCAACGGTACCCAGAGACGGTAACGATCATCCGGTGACAAGGTTAAACGAAGCAATTTTCCGTTAGAGTCATAAACGGCTTTTGAAAAGCCGTCGGTTTGAATGAGTTTTGGTGCAGGAAGAAAACTTAAAAAAATAAAAAGGAATACAAGACCAAGTAGTATTTTTTGGTATAGCCGTAATTTTGAAATTGAGAAATCAGAAAACATAAAACTATTATTACTCAACCAGTTCTACACCTCGCCAAAAGGCCACATGATCTTTTATTTCTTTTGCAGCTTCTTTAGGTTCCGGGTAATACCAGGCAGCATCCGTGTTTTCTTCACCATCAACGACAACAGAATAATAACTGGCTTCACCTTTCCAGGGGCAATGAGATGTGCTCCCACTGGCAATAAAAAAATTCATATTAAGTGAAGCCGCTGGAAAGTAATGATTATTTTCCACCACAACAGTATCGTCACTTTCAGCTAATACCTGCTTTTTCCATATCGCTTTCATAGATTGATCCCAGTTAATAATTATTAAGTGAAAACTTTGCAGTAAAACCAGTATTAATTTTAAATCAAGAACCTTTAACGCCATCATAAGATGATGCGCCCAACCTTTCTAAAGCATGAATCGATTCAGACACCAGCACTTTAACATACGGGGCATACGTCAATACTGCCCCCTGGTTAAAACCAAGTTCATTAAATGCAGCCAACATGTTTTCATAAGCATCTTTACTTTCAGGTTCTGCCATCAATGTTTCAAGCGAATCCAGCAAAGGTTTAATTGCATTTTCATCCATACACAACTTCAGACCAGCAATATCTTCTTCCAGCCTGTCTGGATTGATGGTTCGAAACGGTTTTTCCTCAACCATCTCATCCGGTTCAGCGAACGCCGGGGGCTCTTCATGGAAATTTCTACTCAGCGCTTCTTGCCGTGTTGATTCAGCAATTTCTGTTTCAATACCCGTATCAGTGCCATCATTCCCGCGAATAGTTTGCTTTAGTGCATCGACAAAAGCAGTAAATTCTTCAGTACTGGGCTTATTTAATAGCAACGATAATATCGGACGCCCTTTATAATCACTGTAAAAAATCACCTCCGACCCGGCAATAACTGGCTCAGGATTCAAGGTAGACAAGTCAACTGTTAGCTTTTCTTCCTTAAAAAAAGATTTGATATGTACGAATAGCGTCTCATCGAGGATCTCAAATTCTCGGCTGCCTTTTAGAAATTGTGTTTGTTTTAGTATCATATTTTGAATGTGATTATTGATTAGATTGTTGTGAATGATACTAGAATAAACGATATCAGTGACCAATTATTTCTAATCCGGCCCCCAAAGCAGCTCATCAAGATCCTTGTCGTCGTCAGAATAAACAGGTACCGCTTTTCCGCTTGTAAACTGGACACCCTCTTTTTCCAACAGGCTGCGCTGCTTTTTATAAGCTTCGCTCCCCACTTTAAAAGCAAGCGACCGATCTGACCTAACAACCCGGTACCATGGCAATGGCTCTGAAGATCGGCTCATCGCCTTACTGACCATGCGCGCATGACGTGGGTAACCTGCTGCCCGTGCTACTTCACCATAGCCCATAACTCGGCCAGGGCTAATACTGGAAACCACTTTCCAGATTGCTGTATCGAATTTATTTTGAGAAAAGGCCATATTAAAATTTATTCGTGCAAATAACTGTTAGAGTTAAAAAAGGTATCCATTTTATTTAAATATGAACTGTCCTTTATTATTTTATTAGCGGTATATTGATAACTCATTATCCCGCCTCTCAGCATCAGTGTCCTCGATATATTCTATGATTTCAATGCGACGAATATACTCAGTTGGCAATTCGTTTTCCCTTGCACCACGAATCACATGTTCCTTATACCAATCTAATGGTTTTAACTCCGGATTAATATTTGTTGCATAATAGGTAAATGCATTTATAGTTGAGCCATTATGCAAAAGAATTTTTACATCTTTTTGTTCATAACCATAACCAAGGCCTTCTATTTTATCGAGTTCAAGTTTTTCTTGATTAGAAATATGAAATACCACGCCAAACAACATATGCTCAGAATTTCCGGTTTCACAAGCATCGCATTTAGCAGAGCCATCGTTATTACTAACTTTGTGAAATTGTAATTCGTGTTTTTCTAATATTCCAACATCCACTTTCTTTGCAGATGGAACACGTTCAAGAAGACGCTTAATCGACATATTTGAACCATAAGAAAAGTAATGCATAATTTGTCCTGATTTTATAAAAATATAGCCACGCAACTGGCAACGATGGCAATGACCAGAGATATCACACTAATAATTCTGTTATTTCTCACTGCCAATGCCAGGTTACGATTACTTAACGCCAACTCTTCAATAACTAAAGCCTGCCGTTCAAACAAACTCTCAAGCTCAGTCAACTTATCTTTAATAGCTGTTTCATTCTCAGACTGTTCACCCGCTTCTTTCTTTTTGCGAATGGCACGAATAATATCTGCTGCGGCAGAAATGACACCCGGCGCCGCGGTTAAAACTGTTGCTAAGGGAAATGCCATGTTGCCTCCATGAATTTATACTGATTAAGAATAAGTCACTCTGGACCTCCCCTAGTTTAACGGACACTCCAAATCGGGGACAATAGCCCCAGGAGTGAACAATGACAAAAAGACAAACTTTTACAAAAGAATTTAAAT
>CAMYJG010000038.1 GCA_947258695.1 uncultured Ectothiorhodospiraceae bacterium
GGGCTAAAAGATTGCCACGCTTCGCTCGCAATGACTGCGCGATTAAATTTTTTTCCAGGTTAAGACCCGGTTATTCGCGGGCATTTCAATATCGTCAACTAACTGCATACCCGCTTCACCGGCTAACACCTGTAAGGCCTCGAAGTCTCGTACGCCACTCACCGGATCGCGCTCTTTTAACCACTGATCAAAACGCGCATTACTCTCACTGGTAAACTTTCCGTTGTAATTAAACGGCCCATACAAGCAAAACACGCCGCCACTCTGTAATACCTTGCCAATCCCGGCAAACATATTTTCAACACTTGGCCAGGCCATAATATGTACCGTGTTAGCACTAAATACTGCATCGACCTCATCGACCGGCCAACTGGGCTGATTCACATCCAGCAATAATGGACCATCAATATTATCCAGCGCTGCGTCATCTAACCACATTTGGATACCGGCATGGTATTCAGCCTGGTCGCTGGCTATCCAGTTTAGATGTGAAAATTGCTCTGCGAAATAAACCGCATGCTGGCGGGCGGTAAAAATAGGCACTTTATTCTGTTCACTTGATTCAGCAAAAGGTTTCATCATAGGCTCATTATTTTAGTGTATTAGCATTTATTGATATACATCAATTTAATTGTTTTAGAACTCTTTTATAGTACAGTTTAAACGCTAACCACACCGCTAGATAACAGGAAATGACATTGTCAGCTAAAAACCATTTATTGTTCAGCCTTATATTAATTTTTAGTAGTCCCTTGCTAAGTGCCAAACCCGATGGCGAGCAATTATATACTACGCATTGTTCTGCCTGTCATGGTGCAGATGGACACGGTGGTGTGGGTGTGCCCTTAGCCTTACCCGACTTTCAATATGGCGTAACCAATGACTACCTGAAAAAATCAATTCGACTCGGTCGCCCGGGCCGTATTATGCCGGCCTTCACTCAGTTAAAAGATGATGAAGTGAATGCAATTGTAAAATATATTCGTAGCTGGGCGCCGGGCAAGCCCTTCAAGTATTCCAATAAAAAGATCAATGGCAATGTCGCTCATGGCAAACAGCTATACCAAAAAAATTGTGCCAGCTGCCATGGCAGTAAAGGTGAAGGGGGTAAAGGCACCGGCGTCACCTTTTCACGTCCACGGGATTTACCCATCATTGCACCAGCTTTAAACAACCCGGGTTTTCTATCCTCTGCGCCCGACCTGATGATTAAAACGGTTTTAATGAATGGTCGCGAAGGCACGCCTATGCTGTCTTATTTAAAACTGGGTTTATCAGAAAAAGATATTGATGATGTTGTCAGTTATGTTCGTTCATTTGAAAATAATATTGTCGCTACTAAGTCTAATGAAAAATTGGAACCTATCATCTCCTACGAGTCACCAAACTCATTAGAAAAAACCGTAGAGAGTATCGAGCGTGCTGCGATTGGTAAAAATTTTCGTATTATCCGTAAACAATATCTTAACCAGGGTTTGGTTAAAGCAGGACAAGAAAATAAAAAACAGGTGATGATATATTTTTGTAACTTTAATCTCCTTAACCGCGCGCTTGCTATCGACCCACGTATCGGCCTGTTTTTACCTTGCCGAATTACCGCACTGGAAAAAGATGGCAAAGTCTTAGTCATGGCTAGCAACCCGTTATACATGAGTCGTTTATTCAATAACGAGAAATTAACTAAATTATGCCAGGAAATGTACGATGTTTATTCTGACATCGTCGAGGAATCAACATTTTGAAAATGAATATTATGAAAATTTTAATGACCCTTTTCCTGTTTAGTTTTATTGCAAGCGTGCAGGCAGAAGGTTTAATGATGGCCAGAACCAAGCAAAACTTTCCGGAAGCTATGCTTAAATTACAGGAAACAATACGCTCATTTAATTACGAAGTTAGTCGAGTTCAACGCATCGATATTGGGTTAACTAAAAGTGGCTACGCGACAGATAAATATAGAATCGTTTTTTTTGGGACAGAGAAAGAAATCGCCTTAATCAGCGAGAAGTATCCTCATCTCATTCCTTTTGTTCCATGGAAAATCGCAATTTTCGCTGAACAGGAAGATACCTTACTAATCTCTGCCGATCCGATGCAGTTTGCTGATAAAAAACATCCCGCTGCGGATAAAATTTTACTTAAATGGAAAAAAGATATTGGAAAATTTATGAATATCTTACGTAAAAGCGAATAACAACCTGTTTAAAGATTCTCAGCTGCTTTTTTTAAGTTAGCTTCTATTTGTCGTTTATAATATAAATAACGACTGGTTTGTAAGCTATTTACTTTGACACTTAATACCGACGGTGACAAATCAATATCTGTCACGTAGATATCATAGATTTCACCACTTGCCCTGCTTTGCAATACTTTTTTTACAACTTCCCGGTAAAGGTTTGCACCATACTGTAAACTTGAGAACTCTTCATTTTCATAAAAAAGAGTAAATATGGGTTTATCTTCTACCAGGTCAACAATCACCTGTAAGCTGACATATTGCGTCGTTCTCATAAATTTATTGATGGCTTGTTCAGTTAGTAATTTTTTACCGGAACGATCTCGACGAATCATATAAAATTTAACATCATCAACTCTTATTGCCGTATCTTGTGAACTTTGCTGTGCGACAAAGTGCATCCTGTTATGAATTGACTCAAAGAATCTTGAATAATGCCGCATCAAAGTAGAAACATCATAAAACACATCTTCCTGGTACGATAAGGTTCCTTTCTCATCTAATACATAGATATCCGCACCTTCACTTTTAATTTCATAAAAGCATTGCACAATGCCCGGCTTATTCTCACTGTAAATAAGCGGCAACACATGTTTTTCTAATGTTTCACTATCAAAAACCCACTGTGAATAAGTGTCTTGTGGCGCTGACAGGTATTTAATTAATGCTGTCTGAGATTCAACTTCATGATAATTCAGGTTATCTTCTTCCAGGCTTAAAATGTAATAACCCCATTCAACGCCCAGTACAAAACGCGTTACCGCAGCATAACGTGTCGAATAGAAGCATTCATACACCGCGTTAAATAATTGTTCTACGCGTTTTGATATAGAAATACCACGATACGAAGAAAAGCTACTTGCATTAATCGAAGGTGGACGCCGCCCCTTAGAAGGAGGAGCCCACTGCATGTATTCTTTCAGGCATTCCATTAAACCGGCAACACCACGATAGGAAAAAATCAGAACTTCTTGCCAGCTGGTCAACAATATTTGATCTATGGTCACGGTTAAATTACTGTGCTTTGAACCATATTTAAATGCATCACTTTTTTCACTACTGATATGTGAACCATCTTTGCTATCCATCATTAATGGATCAATACCGACATTAATATATGTCGCGTTTGCAAGAATATTTGCTGGTTGACGATAGTCTTCACTTGTTCGATCTTCAAGCACAACTTTAGAAAAGTTTTTATCTAAATTCTCGATTAACAAACTGATCTCTTTATTGGTTAAATCTGTATCCTGACTGTATAAGCCAACAATGGTTTTTTGATTAATAATTTTATTAAAAAAGCACCAACACAACAATTCAACCAGACTAAGTGAACGCTTTAACGGTGTAGTAATCGCAATGTCTTTTGCTGGGACAACGCCATTAAATGCGACCCAAAAATATGTACCACTTTCTGAATATAACTTATGCAATGATATATGAGACTCAAATAACTGATCAGTTATGCCGCGATAAACAAGTTCTACTTTGCCGGCCTTACGCTCAAAGGCCGCATATATCTTTCTTCCAAGTACATTCAGGTCAGCCTGACGAATCAGGTTTTGACTTTCAACATGACGGTGTGCAAAGCTTGATAAAAATCGATAGCTTATTTTAAATTCAGCAATGAGTGCATTTCTTTCATGTACTACCTGGTTTATTTTCCATTTATTTTTCTTATCAAGTAATTCAATATCGTTTGCATTCCAGGACCATCTTTTACAAAGTATTGTCAGTACTTTTTGTCTCCAATTTTGTTCATCCGCATTTTTATGCTCGCTCATTTTTTCATTCACTTTAAAATAAAAGCTTCTGCGAGCAAGCATCAAACGCTCTTCATCACCGACATTTTTCAGGAAGTCTTCAACTTTATTAAGCATCATGATATAGGGATCTAATAGATCCAGATCATCCTCACCGGCATAAACTGATTTTTTAAAGTGCATACCTAACATATCAACCTGGGGAAACTCGCTTGCATAGGCCTGCATTAATAAAATCTTTAAGATACTTTTATACGGCGAACCAATACCTTTATAGAGTAACCATAAGGTTGCTCCATAAAACTCATTCGCTTCAATCGAACGCAGACCACCAAAATCAATATGTTCCTTGCTATGAATAAAGCGTTTTTCTTTTAAGTCACTGACGTATTCATCATATTCAAACTCATGTTCAGGCGGCACTAACCACCACAAGGGATATCGGCCATGTAACAACACACTGGTACGATAAAACTCTTCCAACAACAAACTATCTAGCGCACTGCCACTGTTCTCATCTGTAATAAATCCAAATTCACCGTTACGAAGTTTTCCCGGGTTAACCAGGTAAATATTTGCTTCTACACCTGAATTTTGTGCCCAATCCTGAACCGCCTGTACCTTCCCCTGTAGCTCTTCTATTAATGCTGGCTTTATCGATTCACTGTGACAAATCCATATATCAAAATCACTTTTATCGTTATAAGCAATCGTGCCGCTACTTCCCATTAAGTAAATCGCTTCTATATTAAATTCGCGGTAGGCCTTTTTCTTAAACTCAAAACTACGTGAAATTTTTTGTGCCAGGTGCAGACTTTCCTGGTCTGGAACAAAAGCAGGAATTCCAATGGGTGTCTCTTTTGAAATATAGCCAGGTAACAGGGGATGGTTAACATGAAAAAGTAACGGTAACAGGGTTAAAAATTCACGTTGCGACGTACGTAAATCGGCGTTAATTCGCTTTATCCGTTCATTATTAATCGCAAGGAATCGCTGCTGAATATCAGCAAAATCATAATTTCCTTCAGTATCATCGAGGTGTAACTTCTTTTTCATTCCTTATATATCGACCATTTTTCACTTTTCTGAATAAAAATTTTTAATTTGCACCTATAAAAACTCTATAAAATATAATCACTTATCTCCTATTCTCGATTAAGCTTAAATTAAGTATACTGTTGCTCCATATCACAACTCTATCCGTACATTAGCTGTGATATACAACAATAAAAGTAGGCTCTCATGTTGAAACAAATAAACAGTGATGAATTCAGTGAAATTTTAGAATCATGCCCTATGGGGCTAGCTATATCTGATAGCAAGCAAAATATTACCTGGGTAAATGAGACTTTTCAGAATTATCTCGGTATCACTGACGAAGAAATCAATGGTCATAGCATTAATGACTTACCGGAAGTTTTACAAGCACTATTCACCACAGCCAGCGCCGTGCATATTCCTAAAAATGCAATTCGTGATGATCAATGGTTTATGTGTAATCAAAAAAAACTCAATGACAATACCATTCATTACATCACTGACGTTGGCCCACTTCACTTACTGATGAAGGAGCGTGAATATTTAAAAGATGAACTGCGCGAAGTACTCTCTGTCGACGAAGTCACAGGTATGCCTAACAAGGTCGCGCTATTCCAAAGTTTAGAACCGCAAATATCACGTAGCCGCCGTTATAATAATCAATTATCGATCATCATTATGAGAGTAAATAACCTGGATAAGCTTGATGCCATCGAAACAGCGAATTTATTATTACCCATCAGCCAAATGCTAAATGACCAGGTGCGCTGGGCAGATATCGTCGGTAAATTAAACGACAGTGATTTTTTACTGGTCTTACCTGAAACCGATGAACAAGGTTGTAAAAATATTTGCACCAACCTGGAAGAACGACTCGAAGATCTACCGATACAAGACGATTTACCTGACAGCTTTAACATAGCTGCCAGCTTCGGCTATAGTGAATGGGCTAAAGGTGATGATTTAACTTTACTGATGAAAAAAGCACGCAGCATGCTGGAACAATAAATCTATTCAGTTACAGTACTTTTTTCAAGCGTTCAATTTGTTGCTTAACCTGTTGTGGCGCAGTACCACCACGATGATTACGTGCAGCAACCGAACCTTCCAGGGTTAATACTTCGAAAACATCCTGCTCGATAATATCTGAGAAAACCTGGAGTTCCTCAAGTGACATCTCGGATAAATCTTTTTTGTTTTCTACACCATAAGCTACCGATTTACCCACAATTTCATGTGCATCTCTAAATGGCATGCCCTTTCTTACCAGGTAATCTGCCAGATCTGTTGCGGTTGAAAAACCACTCTTTGCCGCGGCATACATATTGTCTTTTTTAACAATGATTTGCGGCATCATATCCGCATATAACCGCAAGCAGCCTCTGAGGTTATCCAATGTATCAAACAGGGGTTCTTTATCTTCCTGGTTATCCTTGTTGTAGGCCAGTGGCTGACTTTTCATTAAGGTTAATAAACTCATCAGGTGACCATAAATACGCCCTGTTTTCCCCCGCACTAGTTCAGGTACATCCGGATTTTTCTTTTGCGGCATAATGCTTGAACCGGTACAAAAGCTATCACCCAGGTCAACAAAATCAAATTGTGCAGAACTCCATAAAACCAGCTCTTCAGAAAAACGCGAAAGATGCATCATGATTAATGAGGACACCGATACAAATTCGATGGCAAAATCACGATCACTGACGCCGTCTAATGAATTTTCCGCAATACCCTCAAACCCCAGTTCTTTCGCGGTAAACTCTCTGTCAATGGGATAGGTTGTTCCTGCCAATGCCGCACTGCCAAGTGGCATAACATTAATACGTTTTCTGCAATCGGCTAAACGCGCACGATCTCTTACCAGCATTTCACACCAGGCCAACATATGGTGTCCAAAACTTACTGGTTGTGCGGTTTGTAAGTGAGTGAAACCCGGCATAATCGTATCGGCTTCACGTTCTGCCAGGCTGATTAACCCTTCTAACAAGCGTTTAAGTTCGGCATCGATGGTGTCCACTTCATCACGCAGGTATAAACGAATATCCGTTGCCACCTGATCATTACGTGAACGACCGGTATGTAACTTTTTACCGGTAATACCAATGCGATCGGTTAAACGTGCTTCAATATTCATATGCACATCTTCTAGCTCTGCCGACCAGGCAAACTGGCCAGACTCAATATCCAGCATAATGTCTTTCAAGCCAGCAACGATCGCCTTACATTCGTCTGCGGATAAAATACCAATATGTTCAAGCATACGGGCGTGTGCAATTGAGCCGGTAATATCCTGTTTATACATGCGCTGATCAAAACCAACCGATGCGGTAAATACCTCAACAAACTCATTTGTTGGCGCAGTAAAACGCCCACCCCAAAGTTTATCTGCCGGATTGTTATTTGATTGATCACTCATGTTTTAAGAACCTATATTTAAACTGGTTAACTGCTGAATAGAACAAAAGACATATTTCGAAGTATAACGTGTTGCCCGCTTGACGCCCAGCGTGTATATATAAAAGGAGTGCTATACTAATGCTATCTTAACTATAGATAAATATAAAAAAGAACATTTTGCCAAAAACAGACTCCGATACAGATAAGCTCTTTTTACCCAATTTATGCGGCATTCGTGCGGTATTCTTTGTTGTCCTCATATCCGAACTTTTTGCCTTCTTTCTTGCCCTTGCACCAATGGATGTCCCGCTCAGCAAGCGCTGGAATCAACTCGGCCTGATTTCACTGTTCGTACAGTGGTGTGCATTAATGAGCTGCTCCATACTGTGTTTATTTCGACCTTACCTGGCACGCTTTAACAATATTCAAGCCGGTATTATTAGCTATATTATTATTCTTGCCGTTGTTGCACTTGTTTCTGAGCTCACTTATTACTTTATTTACGAACGCACTGCCGCAATATATCCACCTTCATGGCATTTTGATTATTTACTACGCAACCTTGCCATCGGTGCAATATTAACTGGCCCGGTATTACGGTACTTTTATATACAAAATCAGTGGCGACGAAATGTTCAGGCAGAAACAGAAGCGCGGGTACAGGCACTACAGTCCCGGATCCGTCCCCATTTCCTGTTTAACAGTATGAACACCATCGCATCACTAACCCGCAGTAACCCGGAAAAAGCAGAAACCGCGGTTGAAAACCTGGCCGACTTATTTCGAGTTAGTTTAAGTGATGCACGTAAACAGGTACCGCTTGAGGAAGAACTTGATCTTTGCCGTCGCTATCTTGAGATTGAACAACTTCGGCTTGGTGATCGCCTGGATGTAAAATGGCAACTGGATGTCCCCAACGATGCCATGGTGCCAGCTTTATTACTGCAACCCTTAATAGAGAATGCGATTTATCACGGTATTGAATCACAAACCGAGGGTGGCAGTATTGAAATTAAAGGACGACTCTCTGATACACAAATAGAATTCACATTGAGTAATTCGTTACCCGATGAACCAGCGCAACAAAAGCAGCGTGGTAACCAACTGGCACAAAATAACGTGCGCGAACGATTAACCGCGCTTTATGCAAAAAAAGGAACATTAGATATCAACGAAGAAGATGATACATACCGAGTTATTCTTCAGTTCCCTTATGAGCGACCAAACCAGGCAGAAGAACATGAAGATTTTGATCGTTGATGACGAGCAACTGGCTCGGGAGCGATTACATCGCCACATTCAGGAAATAGATAACAATTATGAAATCATAGAAGCTGCAAATGGCCTGGCAGCACTTAAGCAGTGCGAACAATATAACCCGGATATTGTACTGATGGATATTCGTATGCCCGGTATGGATGGCATCGAAGCGGCCAATAAATTATCAGAACTGGCAACACCTCCTGCCATTATTTTTACCACGGCCTATGATGAGTATGCACTTGATGCTTTTGATACCCATGCAGTGGCCTACCTGCTAAAACCCATTCGCAAGGAAAAACTGGAAAAAGCATTGCAGTCTGCAAAACAACTAAACCGGGTGCAGTTACAAAATATTCAAGGTAATGAAACTAAAGCAGAAGAACAACATCTTAGCGTGCGTATTCATAGCGGGGTGCGAAAAATTGATCTCAAGGATATTTTTTATTTCCTGGCGGAACAAAAATATGTCACGGTTAAATACCGTGATGGTGAAGTATTAATCGAAGAATCGTTAAAAAGTCTTGAGTCACGCTTTGCTGCTTCATTTATACGAATCCATCGAAATGCGCTTATCTCAAAACAACAACTCATCGCTATCAGAAAAGATCAACAAGGTCGCTATTTAACCGAGCTTAAAGACATTGATGACAGAATTGAAGTCAGTCGACGCCATGTTGCTGTGGTCAGAAAATTTTTAGGTTAAAACTATAAGCACAAAACCTTATGGCTCTCATCTATAAAGAAGCGGTTAGTGTTTTAGCTATTTTACTCACGTTTATTGCTTTTATACCTTATATTCGTTCTATTCATCGTGGTGAAACAAAACCTCATGCCTTCACCTGGATAATATGGGCCTCCGTCACCTTTATTGTTTTCCTGGCACAACTTGCTGATAAAGGGGGTGCCGGTGCGTGGCCTATTGGTATCTCTGGCCTTATCACGCTATATGTTGCCTTTTTGGCATATCAAAAAAAATCAGATATCGTAATCACAAAAAAAGACTGGGTGTTTTTGATTGCTGCAATGTCAGCTTTACCCTTTTGGTTTTTTACCGACAACCCGTTATGGGCCGTGGTAATACTCACCGCCGTTGATTTAACTGGCTTTGCGCCAACATTCAGAAAGACCTGGCATCACCCTTATGAAGAACAATTAATCTTTTATTTTCTTATGGCAAGCCGCAATACATTATCGATTATCGCTTTAGAAAATTACTCTTTAACTACCCTTTTATTTCCTGCGGCAACCGCATTGGCGTGTATACTCTTGATACTCACTGCATTAAAACGAAGGCAACGTTACAATCAATAGGAAGTTCAAATATGGAACATTCAAACGAACGACCATCACCTGTTTCATTTTGGGAAGCTTTTGTTTACTGGTTAAAGCTCGGCTTTATTAGTTTTGGTGGTCCTGCCGGACAAATTAGTATGATGCACCAGGAACTGGTAGAAAAACGACGTTGGATTTCTGAACACCGTTTCTTACATGCGCTTAATTACACCATGGTACTTCCCGGTCCGGAAGCACAACAGTTAGCAACCTATATTGGTTGGTTAATGCATGGAGTGTGGGGTGGCATTGCTGCCGGTGTGCTTTTTGTTTTACCTTCTTTATTTATTTTAATTGCTATCACCTGGATATATCTTAGCTTTGGTGATGTACCCGCTGTAGAAGGCATTTTATATGGCATTAAACCTGCGGTAACGGCCATCGTTGTTTTTGCCGCTTACCGTATTGGTTCGCGAGCACTCAACAATAATGTCCTACGCGCCATGGCCGTTATTGCTTTTATCGCAATTTTTTATTTTCATATCCCCTTCCCTTATATCGTATTAACAGCAGGTCTTATTGGGTACATTGGATCACACATTGCACCTGACAAGTTTAAAACCGGTGCCGGGCATGGCAGCTCAAAACAAAGCTATGGCCCCGCTATTATTGATGACGATACTCCAGCGCCTAAACATACCATGTTTAAATGGAGCCGCATTATTACTCTGCTGTTGATTGGTTTATCAATCGGTGGAGCACTTATGGTTGCGCTCACCTTAACTTATGGCTGGCAAGGCACCTTAACGCAAATGAGTTGGTTCTTTACCAAGGCCGCGTTAGTCACCTTTGGTGGCGCTTATGCTGTTTTGCCTTACGTCTATCAAGGTGGTGTTGATCAGTATGCCTGGCTAACAGGAACACAGATGATCGATGGCCTGGCACTGGGCGAAACAACACCGGGGCCTCTTATTATGGTCGTTGCCTTTGTTGGTTTTGTAGGGGGCTGGACCAAAGAGCTCTTCGGACCTGATGCACTATTATTAGCAGGTGCAGCCGGTGCAACCATTGCTACCGTATATACGTTTTTGCCTTCTTTCTTATTTATATTACTTGGTGGTCCATCGGTTGAAGCCACGCGTGGTGATTTAAAGTTTACCGCCCCCTTAACCGGTATCACCGCTGCCGTGGTAGGTGTCATTCTTAACCTGGCGATTTTTTTTGCTTACCATGTACTTTGGCCAAATGGATTCGATGCAAATTTTGAATGGCTATCCGCCGTGATCGGATCCGCAGCCTTTATTGCTTTATTTAAATTCAAGGTAGGTATCGTGCAGGTTATTGGTATCTGTGCCGCTATAGGCTTTATCTATTCGTTAGTGATTTGAATAGCTGAATTCTAAGAAAATATATCTATCAGTCACACAGTCTTTAACAAACCCACAATAGGAGAATAATGTAATGAGTATGATGGATGAATTCAAAGATTTTGCAATGAAAGGAAGTGTTGTTGACATGGCGGTTGGCATTGTTATTGGTGCTGCATTTGGAAAAATAGTTTCCTCTTTTGTAGCTGGTGTATTGATGCCACCAATCGGAGTAATCCTGGGTGGCGTAGATTTTTCCAGTTTAGCTTATGTAATTAAAGAGGCTTCAGCAACAGCACCGGCTGTTGTTATTAGTTATGGAATTTTCATTCAAACGGTTATTGATTTTACCATTATTGCATTTGCGATATTCATGGTTGTTAAGGGAATAAACTCACTTAAACAAAAACAAGAATCAGCGCCTGAAGAAGCAGTAAAACTCTCGAAACAAGAAAAATTACTTACCGAAATCCGTGATTTGTTGAAGAATCGAGAATAGTTTTATTCGGAATCACATCAAATAAATCATGCAGACATATTGAGTTCTTCATTAAAATGTTAAAATATACTTGCAACCTTCAAGTTGCGGCATATTACATAATATACGATAAGCCTTATAATTTACCGTTAGAAGTAAAATAATATGAAAAATATACCTATTACAATTACATACTTATTGATTCTTATAGCGCTTACTTTCATTGTTGGAGAATCAGTACAATTATATGAATACAATTGGGATTTATCAGAGGTGTATCTCAATGATCCTATTTATCTAAGTCTCACAATAATGTGGTTAGCTGTTATTGTATGGATTCTTCGAGATATCATTAAAAGAAAAAAATACATACCTGGCATAGTTAAACTATTATTAATAATTACTGTAATATTCAATATACTTGATGCTTATGAATTTAACTATTCTATTATAGAGATAGCTTTTAAAGCTATAGAACCTCTTCTTTGGCTGGCCGCTTACTATATAAGTAAAAATAAATTTTGTACGGAGTGGTTTATCAAGTAATACTTTTAACAAGCAGATTAACTACGCAGTTAATCAAACATACATGACTCTTAACTAACAGCTACTTATAATTAAAAGGAATCATATATGAGTAACACAACCAAGGGACCCGATGGCAAGCCACGTTGCAAATGGTGCGAAGCGGCTCCCGAATTTTTCGCTTATCATGATGCCGAGTGGGGCTATCCGGTTGATAATGATCAGCGCTTATTTGAAAAACTTTGTCTTGAAAGTTTTCAGTCCGGCCTTAGCTGGCGCACTATTCTTGCAAAACGCGAAAATTTTCGTAAAGCATTCCATCACTTTGATTTTAATAAAGTGGCACGTTTTACCCAGCGTGATGTAACCCGTTTACTCAAAGACGAAGGTATTGTACGTCATCGAGGTAAAATCGAGGCGGTCATTAATAATGCAAAACGCGTTAAGGAGACCATTAAAACACATGGCTCACTTGCCGCTTATATCTGGAGTTTTGAGCCTGATGAAAAGAGACTTGCCAAACCACAAAGCGTTTCTACTTCTGCTGAATCTACCGCTTTATCAAAAGAGTTAAAAAAACAGGGTTGGAAATTTGTTGGCCCGACAACAGTTTATGCTTTTATGCAGGCGATGGGGCTGGTTAACGATCATGTTAAAGGCTGTGTCACCCGGGAGAAAGTGGAAAAGGCACGTAAAAAATTCAAACGACCAAAAATACGGGCTAAATAAATCAGTAATGACTAAATAATAAGCTATACTCTATTTTTTATAATATCTGCAACGCGGAATGAATTGGCATAAATCGTCCAGGTATATGGCACACTGCCACCGGTTGGCATAAAGCTTCCATCTGTTACGTATAAATTATCCACATCATGTACCTTACAATCTGCATCCAATACAGATGTCTTTATATCATTACCAAAACGACAACCACCAGCAACCAGGTTAGCCGGCGGTGAACCACTAACACTGTAACGAATATTATCGGCTTTCATCTGCTTTAATACTTTAATCGCTTTTTGACTTAAGTATTCACCAACCTTTAAATCATGTTCATGGTAACCAATACGAATTTTTGCCACCGCCGAGCCCCACTGATCTTTTACTTTAGTATCAAGGCTGACAAAACAATTATCGGTTGGAAGCCAGTCATTAAACACTTCAAAACGTAAATCCTGGCTGGTGGTAAAGGCTGATTTTAATGCTCGTTTAAGCGGCTTACCCCAAACCAGTTTATCGTTATCATCCCACTTAGCTGGCATGGCCTTACTCATCGCATTAGGATGCCGTAATAAAAAATCAATGATGCCGCCTTTAACATTGCCCCCCATTTTTTTATCGTTGATAAAATACCAGTCTTGTAAGCCACGGTTAACAAAAGGGCCACGCAGCTTCATTTCTTCAGCAGTCAGTTTGTCCATTTTGCTATAGGTCATCTCACCCGTACCCGAGCCACCTGCTGAGAACAATATGTTTTTTCCCAGCTGGTTATGGTTATTACCTAAACCATTGGGATGCTTTTCACCGGTTGATGAAAGTAATAAACGACTGGTTTCGATAGCCTGACAAGCAACCACAAAAAGTTTTGCCGTTACCGTTTTTTTAAGTTTGTTTTGATCGAAATACTTCACCGCAGTCACATTGCCTTTGTTATTGCTTTCTAAACGAAAAACTTTTGCGTTAGCAATAATTTTACAGTTTCCGGTTTTTATCGCCCGGTTTAATAACGCCGCACGTGAACTGCCTTTTGCACCGGTTGAACAACCGTAACTGCCGCAATAACCTGAATACTCACAACTGTTGCGCCCCATTGCTGGCTGTGACAATACCGCTCGCGGAGTTTGTAGTGAATGAAAACCGAGTTGCTGACAGGCGTTATCAATTTTTTTAACGATAGGATGTTCAGCAGTAGCTGGGTAAGGGAAGTCTTTACTTGATCGTGGTTCTTGCAGTGGATGATCAACAACATGCCCGGATATACCGATTTCAGTTTCTGCCCTGGTGTAGTACGGCTCCAACTCATCATAGCTTATTGGCCAGTCAGCAATATTTGCGCCTTTTATTGGGCCAAACTCAGATAACAGGCGAAAATCTTTTTCCTTAAGCCGGTAAAAAAAACCGCTCATAAAATTTGATGAACCACCCACCACGTTACCATTCCAGAAATCCCAGCCAGATTGCTCGGTCGACTCACCGTGCCAGCTACCATCCATGTATTGTTCTTCGATAACATGCTTTTCATTTTTTAATTGCGGGGTATAAACACTACGACGACAACAAGCTAACTCATCTTTATAAAAATCTTTTTCTGTTAACCAGGGCCCCTTCTCTAACACCAGTACCGACTTACCGGCTTTAGCCAGCTCTAAGGCAACCGGACCTGCTCCGGCACCACTGCCGATAATGCAAACATCATAATCAACGCTCATGCCTTGGTGGTCCTGGTTCGAGTCTGGCCATATTTTAATTTGTTTAATTTAAAATATTGTTTATTAGTTGTTGGCCTTGGAAAACCGGGCTGATGTTGCAGCCATTGCCAGCCAATACCATTTGGATTACCGCCATAAGCCGGATCGGTTAATAATGCTTCTATTAAATAAGTTAACAACAATGACAACCAACGCGAACCGGCATTACTGCTTTCAATTCGCCTTAATACTTTTTCTTTCGCTGCACTATCGAGTTGAATAAATGTTTTTTTATACTCTTTTGTTGACAGGTCATTTAACCAGCCCACACCATTTTTAATAAGTGCACTTTCCTCTTTATCAAAATCTGGCGTGGCCAGCATATTACGAAGGTATAGCAAGGCATTAATATCTTTTGCACCGGGGGAATCATCCTCTGCCGGAAATAAATGTTCTTGTACAGCCGATAATGTTAACCAGGGTTCTTTATACTTTTTTATCGCAGGTTTAAATTGTCGTTTTTCAGCAAGAGTTGAGATTGGATAAGCCGCTACCGCAATGGTTAAAATACGTAAGAATTCACGACGGTTAATACCACTACTAGTCATTTTTTTCCTGAAAGTCATGAGATTACTTCAATCACGTTGTTCCTTGGCAATGACAGCTTTATTAAGTCTCCAACGTTTAAAAAACGCGTTAAATTTTTTTTTGGAGTATTTGCCATTCACTAAAAACTGGGTCATATCATTCGAGAGTAACAATTTGCCATTGCTCTCGGTAATATACATATGCGGATAACCGTTACTCGGAGGGAAAACTTTAAGGAACTCACTATTATCATTTTCATCGCTAACATTCACTTTCAAAACAACAAACGAATCATAAAGTTGTGATTTAATATCTTGATGGGTATTTAAAAAACGATCCAGGATATGACACCATTTACACCAGTCTCCTCCAAGCTTGATGAATATTCTACGATTGGTGGCGCTTGCTAACTTAATCGCATCGCGTCCATCTTGTAGTGCATTCCGTTTAGGATCGTATGTCAGACTGTATTCGGGAAGTGCTTCTGCCAGTGCAGTTGATATAAAAAATAAAAAAAACAGTAAGCTTAAAACCGGTTTTTTCATATGTATAACAATTAGCGTCTTGCCAGGGTACGAATTCTTTGAGTTGACTGATCAATGGCTTTATCAAGGTTATAACTATAATAATGCGAGTTGGTTATTCCTTTGATCGGCGGAGCAATCTTTTTACCCTTAGAGTCGACCAGGATCACTGTGGGTACTATTGAAATATTGTATTCATCACTAAATTCTTCAACATCACGCTCTTTACCTGTGAAGTCACGTATATCATCAGTACCATCAATTTTGATTTTACGAATAATCACTTTGTCATCGTACTCAGTATTTCGCAGCATGGGTTTAAGGTAATCTTCTTCCACCTCGATACAATACGGACAATGGTTCATCGAAAAAAACATTAATACGGGAATTTGTTTTTCACTGGCATCATGTGCATCACTGGCTAAGTTGGTGGCTTTCTTAAGGGTGACATCAGGCACTCGCTTGTTAGCCTGTTTAGATAAATCTTTGGCAGAGCCTTCGATGACTAAGCTAAATGATAAAATTGCTACCGCAATGAGCCATAAGCTGGATTTCAGCTTTGTTGAAGCTTGTGAAAACATGAAAAATCTTCTCCCATATGCCGAAGAGGCAAATAACTATTTCGTGTATTATAAGTGTTTAACAATATAGTCTTAAACTAGTTCTATAAATATTATTTATAGGCATATAAAAATGAGAATCAAACATGTCTGAAGAAATCCTGCGCATCGCGACACGTAAAAGCCCGCTTGCATTATGGCAAGCAAACTACGTCAGCAGCATGCTGCAACACTATCACCCTGAACTGAAAATTGAGCTGGTCACCATGACCACCCAGGGCGATAAAATCCTCGATACCCCACTGGCTAAAGTAGGTGGCAAAGGGCTTTTTGTTAAAGAACTGGAAACAGGCATGTTAGAAGGCCGCGCTGATATTGCGGTTCATTCGATGAAAGATGTGCCCGTTGAATTCCCCCCTGGCTTACACCTGGCGGTGATTTGTGAGCGTGAAGATCCTCGTGATGCGTTTGTATCCAATACCTATTCCAGCCTAGAAGAACTTCCTCAAGGCGCACGTTTAGGCACCTCCAGCTTACGCCGCCAGTGTCAGATTGCGGCACTCCGCCCGGATCTGGAGATTTTAGACTTGCGCGGAAATGTGAATACTCGTCTAAAGAAACTCGATGACGGTGAATACGATGCCATTATTCTCGCCGCAGCGGGATTAAAACGACTTGAATTTGAAGATCGGATCACTCAGTTTATTGGTACCGACGTCTGCCTGCCTGCCATTGGCCAGGGCGCGGTGGGTATTGAATGCCGTAGTGATGATGCCCGGGTGCATAACCTTATTGCGCCACTAAATGATAATAAAACCCAGATTCGTGTTTTAGCCGAACGTGCGATGAATGAACGCTTACAAGGCGGTTGCCAGGTACCGATTGCCGGCTATGCCGAATTTCAACATGGCCTGATCATGTTGCGCGGTTTAGTGGGCCAGGTCGATGGTCAAAAAGTGATTCGTGGCGATATTGCCGGGCAACCGGAAAATGCCGAAGAACTTGGCGTTGTTTTAGCAGAAGATTTACTCTCACGCGGAGCAGATAAAATTCTTAATGAACTCTATGCCAATTCATAAATGACGCAAAGGGAAATGAAACAACAGGTCATGGTTACCCGGCCAGCTTTGCAAGCGGCAAAGCTGGCCGCAGGCATTAATGCAACTGGTGCCGAGGCCTTTTTATTCCCTACTTTAGAGATTGCGCCTCTGCCGATTAGTGAAGATAATAAAAAAGTATTAAAACAAATCGAACAATACGACATTGTTATTTTTATTAGCCCTAACGCGGTAAAGCATGGTTTAAAACAAATTCAGACTATCTCCGCACTACCGCAACATACACTTATTGCAACAATTGGCCAGGGCAGCGCTAACACCTTAAAGACATTACTTGGTAAACCTGCCGACATTGTTCCTGAAAAAAATTTTAATAGTGAAGGGTTACTGGCTACCGCAAGCTTACAAAATGTCAGTGATAAACGTATTCTTATTATTCGCGGTAAAGCGGGACGTGAACATTTAAAAACAACACTAGAACAACGTGGTGCCTCGGTTGACTATCTTAATGTCTATCAACGTATCAAACCTGAAACAAACACCGCTGATTTAGAACAATATTTGCAGAATAAACAGATAGCCGCTATTGTCATTACTAGTACTGAAAGTTTAAAAAACTTACTGGAAATGACCCCGGAAAAATTTATTTCACAGCTACAACAAGTACCTTTATTATTAATAAATACCCGGCTTATTGAGGTTGCCAAAGAGGCCGGCTTTAGCGGGAAATTATCTGTCGCTACAGAAGCCAGTGATGCCGGAATTATTGAATCGTTAAAAAAATTTATTTGTTGAAAAGTAAACACCGTTAGCGGATATAAAATGACTGAAACAGAAAACAAAAATACTCCAGCAAAAGAGAATAAAGAAAAGCCTTCGCCGAAAAAAACGGTGAAAACTAAATCGAGCCAATCTTCTGCTGCGCTTAGTATATTCATTTTCCTGGTTAGTATTGCAATTGCCGGTGCGTTATACCTGCTCTGGGAAAACCAACAAAAACAAGTCTTCAAATCACAAATTACCACCCAGCGACTTGATCAAGATATCTCTGTCCTGCAACAGCAACAAGTTGTTGCAGCTGAAGAACAAGAAGAACAAATTAAAGAGATACATGCTTTTCAGGAGAACTTACGTCACAACCTGACTAATCTTATTCGAAACAAACAACATTTACGCAATGACTGGTTAATGGCAGAGGCTGAATACCTAATTCAACTTGCCAATCACCGTTTGTTGTTAGAGAAAGATGTGGCGACGGCGTCGGTTGCCTTGAAAGCCGCTGATGCCCGCCTCGCTGAAGTAGCTGATCCGGCGTTATTAAATATAAGAAAAATTTTAGCGAATGACTTACAAACTTTAAACAATATCCCAAGCGTTGATTTAGCCGGTCTCTCTGTCACCTTAAGTGCCATGAGTAATAATATTCCAAACTTGCCTTTGCGTATGCCCGACCCTAAAACGCATAAACTTAACCAGGCTGATAAAACACAAGCTTCTACACAAGTTGAAAGCATTAAAGATTTACCCGCGGCTATCTGGAAAGATATTAAAAGTTTAATTGTGATTCGCAATCATGAAAAACCAATTGAACCATTACTTGCGCCAAACCAACATTTCTTTTTATTACAAAACCTGGCATTACTCATTGAGCAATCTCGCTTTGCATTATTAAATGGCCATAACGAAATTTATCATGAACGCTTATTGACTACTGAAAAATGGATTAACCAGTACTTTGATACTGAACATAATGTCACTCGCAATATGTTGGCAAGTATTACTGAGTTGCTAAAATTTGATATTGATCCCCCGCTGCCAGATATTTCTGCGACTTTTTCGGCGATACAAAAATACCGCACCCAGGGATTGCTTCCTGAACCAGCCACTAAAAACGCAGAGCAAAAAACGCAACAAACAACAGAAGATAAAACCAGTGAAAAGGCTGAAGAAAAAGAATGAAATATTTGTTTAGTTTCTTCGCTATTATTTTTATTGCCGTAAGTGCTGGCTTACTGGCACACGATGACTCAGGTTATGTTTTGTTTGGCCGTGGCTATAACACCCTGGAAATGAGCTTATCGTTGTTTTTAGTTTTACTTATTCTTAGTTATATTTTTGGTTACCTGTTAGTACGATTTATTTATCGCAGCTGGGGCATGCCAGACAAATTAAAACAATGGCGTGTATCACAACAGTCAAATAAAGCGCGAAAATCTTCATTACAAGGGTTAATTAATTTATCGCAAGGGCAATGGAAAAAAGCTGAACGCCAGTTAACCCGGGCGGTTAAATACAGCGATATGCCTTTATTAAACTATCTCTCGGCTGCTAAAGCAGCACAAAAGCTCGACTCACCAGAACGACGTGATCACTATCTCTCTCTGGCACATAAAAGCATGCCAGATGCAGATTTCTCAGTGAAACTGACCCAGGCTGAATTACAATTTGCACATGGTCAAAATGAACAAGCCCTGGCAACCTTAGTTCACCTGCATAGCCTGTCACCCAAGCATACTCATATTATGGTGCTGCTCAGTAAGCTGTATCAACAATTAAACAGCTGGGAAGATCTCAGGAAACTATTACCCGAGTTACAAAAAAATAAAGTCTACAACAACAAAGAATTACTTGAGTTAGAAAAACAAACTTACAAAGCACTACTTGAGGATGCGAAGTGGAATAGTGATGCAAATAAACTACAGCTATTATGGCAAAAACTTTCCCGCGACTTAAAAAAAGATACACAACTAATTGAAATTTACTGTCATAAACTGATTCAGTTAAAACTAAATGACGAAGCAGAACTGATTATTAGAAACGTGTTAAAGAAAGAGTGGCAACCTGAACTGGTTAAGTTATACGGCCTGGTTAAATCCAGCCAGGTTGAAAAACAACTTACCTTTGCTGAATCATTATCAAGAGATCATGATAACCATCCCTTGTTATTATTAACTCTTGGCCGGTTGTGTATGTATAACGATTTATGGGGCAAGGCTCGTGCCTACCTTGAGGCCAGCATAGGAAACAAAGAGTTGCCCGAGACCTATAAAGAGTTAGGCTTATTAATGGAGTATCTAAATGAACCTCAACTTGCGGCAGAGTATTTTAAGAAAGGACTTTTTCTTAACTAGTCTTTTTGATATTCAAAAGCATCTGAGTAGTAGTGATCCAGATCTAATCCATTTTTGACAAAATCATCACGGCCGGCGTAAACCATAGCAGGTGCACCCGAAGCATAAATTTCATGTTTACTTAAATCCGGGTAATCTTCCATAATCGCTTTATGGACATAACCTGTACGTCCTTGCCATTGATCTTCGTCTTTAGCATCAGACAATACCGGGGTATAACGAATTAATGGATTGATCTTGGTCCAGGACTGGGCCAGCTCATGCATGTATAAATCTTCTTTTGAGTGCACACCCCAATACAAATGAATAGGCTGAGTCATGCCGACTTCTAAAGCATGTTCAATCATTCCTTTTATCGGCGCAAAACCTGTGCCACCGGACATTAAGATAATTGGCCGTTCAGATTCTTCTCTCAGATAAAAACTACCTAACGGTCCCTCTATTCGCATCATGTCTTTTTCTTTCATTTCATCGAACACTTCACTGGTGAGATTCTTGAAGGACTGGCAATGTGTATCGAAATTGAGAATTCTCAATCTGTTTTTAGCGCTTAACTTTGAAATCACGGAGGAGAGGGAACAACGGTATTTCGCAAGAAAACTACAAGCAGCTTGCGATGAGCTGTCCTGTAATTTGTGTTCTTTATTACGGGTTTGGATACGCTCGATCAAGATTTCATCAGGTGCATTCAGCCAGATGACCACATCTAACACACAAGCCCACTGAGCAAATGCCTGATTCCACCATTTGTCAAAACGCTGACTTCTGAGTCTTGGGGGGCCAAATTCGTGAAGCATGGCCATCTTGAATATGGCGCCTTGGTCATTTACGATTACCTTGTTATGACCCACAGATTGCTGCATCAAAACGCTATGCCATCCGCTCACGTAGATCATCTTCTTTATTTCATCCATCGTAAACCATCTTCCAGTTCCTCGGGCGTTTAGCAATGTTGGAACCAACGAAAGAAACTGGCTCGCGAAAAATGGTAGCTGTCCGCCACGCATCACTCGGAGTCGTTTGGCAGGAAGCATCGTGGTCCGTTGGCACAAATCATGCGCCAACGTGGTCTTTCCCGAACCTGTTGGACCGACTATTTCGACAATCAAAGGTCGTATCCTCTTCAGTGAGTTTTCTTTTTAGCCGCTACTTGTCAATGACTCCTTGTTTGTTCAACAAATAAATAATCTGCAAATAACCTGGAATCCACACATAATACAAGGGAGACAAAGCGCACACAACGAGAGCAAAGGAGGCAAACTTAAAATAGGATTTTTTTGAATAGTCACGAAATTGTCGCTTCAACTCGCGATAGAGGCCTTTGTAGTAGAGAAAGAGATTTAGTTCCAATTGGATGACTTCCGCATACCCCCT
>CAMYJG010000039.1:0-38516 GCA_947258695.1 uncultured Ectothiorhodospiraceae bacterium
ATGTATAAGCGTTATTTGCCTACACTTACAATATACAAATATAGACGATATAAAACCATCAAATAGCGCTCTCGATCACATTTAGAAAGAATTTATTTATCAATAGTATGTAGCTAAATTCTAATATTGTAATGCTTCGACACAATAAAGATATTCATTACATCTATACACTAAGCTAATTTATTTTATTTCATAAATACTTTCGATATTTTTTCTACTCGCTTACGGTTTGCTCCCATATCAGACTGACCAACACGCGATGCTGATCGCAGGTGAATGAGTTGTTTATTTTTTTCATGACGAAATTCAACGTCATCAATATAGCGTAACAAGGGAGTTTGATAAATAACACGTAGATAGTCTGCTTCATCAATTATTATCTCTCCTCCAGTTTCTGAAACGGCTTGTTTAAGCTTTTGCCATGCTTCTGTAGCCGAGCGGTTATATTTTAATGGCTCAATCTTTGCCCCTTCCACCTGGTATTCACTACAGACACAATTTGGGGTAGTTGGGCAAGGTTGTAATTGGCCGTTGGCTAACCCCAGTTCTGGTTGCTTGCGCGAGGCGATGGAAAATACAATCAGAACAATACCGAAAATGACGAACAAGGTAGTAAAAGAATAAATAAACATTTTCATAATCTAAACCATAAAGTTGTAATACATATGCAAAATTACTTTTAGCCCTTTAAGACTATTTTATTTAATCAATATTCCCATTAATACACCTGAATATTTTTCTTTCTATTATTTTAATTATGTACTTTCTTATGTAATCGATATATTTAATATTCAATGGATTAACTATTTGGCAAATGCCCTACCTTAACAAGGATTAAGGTTTCCTGATCAACCCTTGGATAATGCTGACTCATATGTGGGCTACGTAGCCAACTACCTGCCGGGTAGCTGCCATGCTCATCGATAAAGGTGCCACTAATCACAACGATCTCTTCACCACCCCAGTGGGTATGTGGTTGAAACACTTCATTAGCTGGCCAGAGCACTAATGCCGTACTTTCAGTTTTATGTTGATGAAGCGATAACACTTTAAGATTACCAATACCCGGTTGCCAGTGTTGATCTTCAGGACGCATCACAACATGTTGATGATCATCTTCTTGAAACTGATCTAATTTCACAAATAAGGTACAACCTTCCTTGGTAAACGGTTTATGTCGAGAGCCAGGTGGATTACGTATGTAAGTACCTGCAGGATAATCACCATTTTCATCTGAAAATATTCCTTGTAATACATAAATCTCTTCCCCCTGTGGGTGAGAGTGTTCAGGGAAGTAAGAGCCGGGTTCAAACTTGACAAAACTCGTGGTGTGCCCAGACTCAGCGGCTTCTCGTTCTAAAGGAATACGGGAAACCCCATCGGTTGGACTTTTTATCCATTGCTTATCCTTTTCAAGAACACAGGCTACCTTTGAAAAATCCATATTTATTAAATGATTTTCACTCATATTCTTATAGCTTATCGATTTAGACTATCCAACACTTTGTGTTTAGCTTTTATAAAATCCTTATGCTCTACATATAATAAATCAGCAATACGACGAACCATATGTTCTTCATAGCTATCCAGATGATTATCGGCATAAGCAATAGCCCAGAGGTATTCAACAATTTTTATTTTTTTCTCTAAAGGAAAATTTTGATGAATCAAGCTGGTGAACTGGTAAAAATCCACAGCTTGCCTGGCTTCTTCATGGGCCAGATCAAAAAGCTCATGCGTTTCTTTTTCATTCAAAGAAAACTTGCTTTGCAATACTTGTTTCACCTTCATTTCTTCAGTGTCGGTCTTGGTGCCATCTTGTTGCATCATTTCGATAAACAGTGCCGCAGTGGCTAATTTAAGGCGATGCTCAATATCGTCCTGCACATCAGGTGATATACTTTCTTCAAAAAACTGTTTAATCGCTTTTAACATTAGTGACTAAATCTCAAAATTTTCATTATATTGTTAAACCTGACGTAGAGTACTTACTGGCGACATTTTATGATAACGCCAGAATGCAACCAGCCCGGTTGACGTTATTATTGTAGTACCAACAATTAAACTCGCGACCACTGAATTTATATGAAGCTGGTACGGCATATTCATTAAGTTGCTTGCTATTGCATAGCCGGTTAGATTGGCTGCGATTGTTGCAACCAGGCTTGAAATGGCACCGATAAGAAAAAACTCGGTAAACAAAATTTTTCTCAACTGTTTTTTGCTGGCACCAAGCGTTTTCATAATAGCATTATCGCGTATTCTTTCGTCATGCGTCGATTGCATGGTTGCTATCATTACCAGGACACCAGCAACTAAAGTAAATAGAAATACCGCCTCAATTACCAGGGTGACTTTTTCCATGATATTTCTAACCTGGTTGATCATTAACTCTACATCCAGCACAGTGATATTTGGAAATTCCCTGACCAGTTGGGTTAAGAAATCTTTATTGTTCTTATCCAAATAAAAACTGCTGATGTAAGTAGCTGGAAAATTCTGTAACGTAATATTGGGCGAGATAACAAAAAAGTTAGGCTGAAAACTGTCCCAATTAATAGTACGAAAGCTGGTAACTGGTGCGGTAATGGTTGCACCACTGATGTAGTAAGTCAGTTTATCGCCAATATTAATACCCAGTTGTTCTGCCAGCGCTTTATCAAAAGAAAACTGTGGCTTTTGATCATTAATACTCCACCATTGCCCCTGAACAATTTCATTTTCGGCTGGCAACTGGTCTGCCCATGTCAGGTTAAATAAACGTGTTGCCAACCTTTGTGTCCTGGGATTGTCATAATTTTCTGCGCTAACTATTGAATCATTAATCCTGGTCAACCTGCCACGCACCATGGGATAAAAAGTCGGTTCTTTACGAGATGTTGTTTTAAACATCAATGATAATTCTGCTATTTGGTGAGGCTGAATATTAATCAGAAACTGGTTTGGTGTATCCTCAGGCAAACTTACCAGCCAATCATCTATTAAATCTGTCCTGATTAAGACCAGGATAATAATCACCATCATGCCAATACCAAAACCGGCAGACTCAATCAGGGTATTTACTTTTCGACGTGTTAAATAAGTCAAACCCAAACGCCAGCTAACCGGCAAATGCATTTTAAACTGATTGGCAAACCAGAGTAATAACAGCGTTGCCACTAGCAGTATCACCACTGTGGCGACCAGTCCAACAAGATAAAACGTTGCAAGTTGTATATCTCGCGCTTGCCAATAAATAAGCAAGGCAATGATGACTACCGCTGGTAAATAGAAGATAAGACGTTGGCTTGTTGCTGTTAATACCCTGGAATTAATGCGGGTAATGAAAAACAGAATATTAACAACATCCCCGCGCTAAAAGCAGGTAACAGTGTGAATAAATTCGCATCAGGTAAGTCACGCGGTATTAACTGGCTAAAATAAACAATTATCCCTTCATGTACGATATAACCTGCAACCAGGCCAAGGATAGAAGCAATAAATCCAATGATAGCCAATTGAATACTAAAAATACCGAGTATGGTATTTTGCCTGGCACCAAAGGTTCGCATAATGGCGCTACTATTTTCATGGCGGCGTGCATAGCGTGATGATGCCAGCGCAATAGCAATCGCCGCGAGCATAACTGCAACCAACGCCGATAAACCCAGAAAACGATCTGCCCTGTCGAGCGCTGTTTTTAATTCCGGGCGGGCATCCTTAATCCCCTGCATTCTATCGGTGGGGCGAAGTTGTTTCTTAAGCCATGATTTAAAGCTATCAAGTGCCTGAGGTTCTGCAGCAAATAAAGTTTTATATTTCACCCGGCTACCAGGAACGATCAGGCCTGTTGCAGCAAGGTCATTAATATTCATCATCAAGCGAGGCGCCGTACTAAACAGATTACCCCCAAAGTCGGGTTCAAAACTGATAATTCTTGATACCTTGAGTTTTATTCCGCCTACATCTATCAAGCTGCCCATTGTCAATTGCAAGGCATTAAATAAACGTGAATCCACCCAGGCTTTACCTACTAGGGGTATAGCATGCGTTACTACGCCATCCGTATAGGGTTTAGTATCGGTTTTTAGTTCACCGCGTAAGGGATAGCCGTTTGAAACCGCTTTAATCGAGACTAAATGCGATTTATCGTCACTTAAAACAACGCTGGGAAATTGCACTGTTTTGGTATAATTAATTGAGTTGCTGTTTGCTTTCTTAAGCCAATCTGCTGGTGTGACTTCAGTGGATGATACCAGCACATCAGCCGCAATCAGATCACCGGCCTGTTGTAACAAGGCCGTTGCAACACGGTTGGTGATTAACGACACCGAGCTCATGCTGGTAACGGCAATTAATAACGCAACAATAAGTAAATTTAATTCACCTTTATTGAATTCTCGCCACAGTAACTTAGCGGCAATTTTCATTTGCTGATTCAATCCTCGTTTCAAACGGTATTTCAAATCAAGCGACCTGCTTCTAATTGATAGGTCACATCACACCGGCTCGCCAGGTTGGTATCATGTGTCACCAATACCAATGTTGTCTGGCTGTGTTTATTCATATCAAACAGTAAATCAATAATCGTGCTACCTGTTTTTTGGTCGAGGTTGCCCGTCGGTTCATCGGCAAACAGGATCTTGGGTTGCAATGCATAGGCACGTGCTATAGCGACACGTTGTTGCTCACCACCTGATAACTGTGAAGGATAATGTGAACCGCGCTCAGATAAACCGACTTGCTGAAGAATTTCTTTTGAGCGCTCCCGGGCATTCGCAAGATCACCGAGTTCCATCGGCAGCATTATATTTTCCAAAGCAGAGAGGCTGTGCACTAATTGAAATGACTGAAATACAAAACCCACCCGACCAGCACGACATTGCGCGCGCCCATCTTCATCCATCCCTGATAAATCATGGCCATCTAAAATTACCTTGCCATCACTGGGTGTATCAAGCCCTGCGAGCAAACCCAACAAGGTGGATTTACCCGAACCTGAACTCCCGGTGATGGCCACCGAAGAACCAGCTGGTATACTCAGGTTAATCGCACCGAGGATAGTCAATTCTCCCTCGGGGGCAGTCACTGTTTTTGATAAATTAATTGCTTCTAAAATGGCTTTCATATCAATGTCTGGAAAAATATTAACAGTCTCAAGTTATAGCATGTCAGTCGTATCAGTACTATTGATGTTTATATTGTTATTTAGTTCATCTCTATCCGCCAATCAGAATAAATCCATTGTTATCATAGGGGATAGTTTAAGTGCCGCACATGGCATCCCGGTCGAAACATCCTGGCCGCAATTGCTACAACAAAAACTCAACGAAAATAACTATTCTTATAAAGTGATCAATACCAGCATCAGTGGTGACACTTCATACACTGCATTGAATCGTAGCAAGACCATGTTGTCACGTTTCAAACCAGATATTTGTTTAATTGCTATTGGTGCAAATGATGGATTACAGGGACTGTCATTAAAACAATTAAAGAACAATTTACATGCCCTGGTAAAACTTTGTCAGCAATACACAAATAAAATTATCTTGTTTGAAATGAAGCTGCCGTTAAATTATGGCAAGGCATTTGTTGAACGATTTGCAAATATTTATCACGATGTTGCAAAACAGACCGCTGTCAAACTATTGCCTTTCTTTATGGAATCCTTTGCACTTGATATGAGTATGTTTCTTAATGATCGCATTCACCCTGCTGCACATGCACAGCCTGTTATGTCGAACATAGTCTGGAAAGGTCTGGAAGAGTTAATAAGCATTAGCTCACCTTAGCTTCCTCATCCAAAAGCCCGCATTGCGGGCTTTTGCCTTTATAGTTTAATTAAACTTAACAGGTTTAAGAATCACATCACTCAACCAGATCCTTATAAGCGTGCCAGCTAGCATGACCAAGGATTGGCACAATCAATAACAAACCAAGATAAAGTGTCGCCAGACCAATGATGAATAATCCACCGATAATTGATGCCCAGATCAGCATCACCAGTTTGTTTTGCAGCACTGCTTTAATGCTGGTGGCCATCGCATTTATCGCACCTTTGTTGCGATCGAGCATCATCGGCCATGATACGGCACTGCTGACAAAGACCACAGCAGCCAATGCTGCACCACTTAATACGAACAAGGCAATCATTCCAAGACCTTCTCCACTTAGCCAGAGCTGTTCAAGCAACATCGTGACACTGGCACCGCTATGACTAAAGTACAAGGCACCGATGATCGTAGCCAAACGAATCCAGGCAATCATCACCAGCGCATGAAATACAGCCAACAGTCCCATATCCCACTTGTTTTGTCTGAATGCTAAAAGCGAATGGATGAAACTGATCTTTTGTGATGACTCTGCCTGGCGACTAAGATCATACAAACCCAGTGCAAGAAACGGTGCAATCAGTAAAAAGCCGGTAACAAAGGTCAGTAGCAGGATCGGCGATTGCCAACTCGCAGCGGTAACTGCATAACCAAGTAAAACAAACACCAGGCCATAAAAACTACTGGCGAAGGGTGTACGGCGAAAATCTCGCCAACCTGATGCTAACCACCTGAACGGATCATTCAAAGTAAGATTTCTGGTAGCCGGCAAATCTAAAGAGCCATCATGTTTATAGACAGTATGTTGCATAACACACCTCCTACTTGTTTCGTATTTCATCAAGATTACTTTTTCCTGGCAATGACAGGGTTTCCAGGTTTATGGAATCCATTTCCACTCCCAGGTATCTTGCTGAATCAGTTAAAAACTGGTTTATATGACCGTGCAATACATGCTCATTATTGGCTTGAGTTAAGCGCGTGTTTGTACTCTCCATATCCATATCTCCATCTACAGTTAATTAATCACCATAAGAATTACAAGACTATTCCTGACTAAAATACTCAGGTATTATAATATATGAGGGTTTAGTATTATTTCAAGAGGGAGTTAGGCCACACCTGGAAAATAACGAGCTAAATTATTGTTATAAAAGGGTTTTATCGGTATTAAAGGCTTTTACACTTTCGTTTTTTTTAACATTATTTTTGCAGTAACGGGTTGTACTGTTATAAAACAACTCTAAATATATCGAATAAATTCAGCAATTAGGCAAGATTATGCAAACAACAACCATGAATTGGCGCAGTTTTATCATTAAGTGGGTGGAAAACCCGGTTACTGATCGCTTCATAATCAGCCTGATTATCATTAATGCGGTCACGCTAGGCTTAGAAACCTCGCCGGCTATCATGGCAAGTTACGGTGAGTTCATCACTCACGTTTTTTTACCGATCCCTGGTCGGTATTTGATTTTTTAGTTGTAGCCATTGCCCTCTTACCTGCGACTTCACAATTTAGTGTATTACGTGCCCTGCGTGTATTACGCGTTCTGCGTCTTATCAGTATGGTGCCGCAAATGCGTCGTGTTGTAAGTGCATTACTCTCTGCAATACCCGGGCTGTCTTCGATCATCCTGGTATTGTTATTAATCTTTTACGTCTTTGCCGTGATTGCCACCAACCTGTTTGCCTCACAATACCCTGAATGGTTTGGTAGCATCGGCGATTCAATGTATACGTTATTCCAGATAATGACCTTAGAAAGCTGGTCCATGGGGATCGTTCGTCCCATGATGGAAACACACCCTTATGCCTGGGCCTTCTTTATACCTTTCATACTAATCGCTACTTTTACCATGCTTAATCTTTTTATTGCCATTATTGTCAATGCCATGCAATTACAAGCAGAAGAAGAGAACAGTAAAACTATCAACAAGATTGAAGCGACTAACGAAGAGTTAGATAACCATGTTGAAAATGGTATTCAACGAATCGAGCAAGAACTTGCAAGTTTACGTCAGTTAATCGTCAAGCAACCGACTGATAAAAAATGAGCGCTAAGCAGGCAAACGTAATCATTTTGATCAAACTACAATTTTTTTAAATTCAATGGCCCCAACAAACCCTGGATATCATTACTTATGACACTGCTTTTTATATACCTGGCTATCGCCATTGGCATCTCATTCATCTGCTCTATTCTTGAAGCAGTATTGCTTTCAATCACACCTAGTTATGTTGAAAAAACACTGACCGATAAGCCCCGTGCAGGCAAACAACTCACCCAGGTTAAAGAACGACTGGATGAATCTCTTTCGAGTATTCTTATCCTCAATACTTTTGCCCACACAATGGGCGCTGCAGGCGTAGGTGCTCAAGCACTCATTGTTTTTGGCCAGAAATGGGAAACCTTGATCGCGATATTGCTGACACTAGTCATTTTATTTTTTTCCGAAATCATACCTAAGACACTCGGTGCAACCTATTGGCAAAAATTGGCGATACCTGCTAGTTATCTCATAAAGTGGTTAGTAAAGCTGGTCTATCCATTAGTATGGATTTCAACAAGCCTTACCAAGCTGTTCAGTAAAAACAAAGGCAATGAAATAACACGTGAAGAAATTATTGCACTTGCTTCACTCGGTCATAAAGATGGTACCTTGATACAGCAGGAAAACATCTACTTATCGAATATCCTGCGTCTACGCGAGGTCAGCACAGAAGACATTCTCACTCCACGAACAGTGGTTCATATGTTTGAAGAGTCGACCACGGTCAGTGATGCATTGAATGATCCAAGAACACGAGAGTTCACGCGTTTACCTATTTACCATGAAACTAAGGACGTTATTACCGGTAAGGTCATCAAGCATGATCTATGTGAAGCAGAACGTACTGGGAATGGTGATAAACCGATCAGCGATTATGCAAAAAAAATCTACCGCGTCTCCGAAAAATTACCCGTGCAACAGTTACTCGATCTGTTTATAAAAAAACGTGCTCACCTGTTCCTGGTCGAAGACGAGTATGGTCAAACCGCAGGTATTGTCACGCTCGAAGATGCGATTGAAACTCTGTTAGGGCGAGAAATTGTTGATGAAAGTGATTCGATAGAGGATATGCAGGAACTTGCCAAGAATAAATATCGCGAGCGACTACGTCAGGACGACCAAACACATTCTGAATAGTTATATAGCTTAAAATACGCCATATTATGCTTATATATCACTCACTTTAAAACTTGAATAAAAACGCGTATCTCTTATTACACTTGAACAAAATTGATTTATAATGGTCTGATTATTGAGTTATGCCGTAAGTAATAATAGCTAAATAAAATCAGTAAGTACTAACACAACAAACGTGATGAAAATGAATAACGATACAACGACAAAAGAGCAATCTACCCCAACGCATAAACCTAGGCCAATGATCGACTTGCTGGTCAGCATCATTATCCCGTCCGCTATCCTGATGAAATTAAGCGGCCCGGAATATCTTGGCCCAACTAATGCCCTTATCAGCGCACTAGCTTTTCCACTAGGTTGGGGCGCGTTTGAATTATTGAAATACAGAAAATTTAATTTTATTGCCTTGCTTGGCCTGATCAGCGTGTTACTGACTGGCGGCATCGGCCTTTTGCAACTTGATGCGCAGTGGTTAGCCGTGAAGGAAGCCGCCATACCTGGAATTATCGGTATCGCAATCCTGGTTTCCACCTATACACCTTATCCTCTTATCAAGACATTGTTATATAACCCTAAAATTATAAAGATAGAGAAGGTTGAGAATAAACTACAGGAACTCGGTAACAATCAAAAATTTGAAAGTCGCTTACAAAACGCGACATACTTTTTAAGTAGCACATTTCTTTTTTCAGCGGTTATGAACTATATTCTGGCCAAGTGGATCGTTATCAGCCCATCCGGAAGCGTTGCATTTAATGAAGAACTTGGGAGAATGACACTACTAAGTTACCCCGTGATTGCCATTCCATCGACACTGATGATGCTAGCCATTTTTTATTACCTATGGCGAACGATTCGTCTGCTAACCGGATATACCCTGGAAGAGATAATTAACGCTCCTTAGCTAACTCATCAAAGATACGGATATAATCATTGGTACTGGTAACAAAATGCGCTTTCTGCTCATCCGTCATACTGTGTACTATCTGCAGCGTTAAACGTGAAATAATATTAATGTTTTCTCTAAGAGTCGTATTCATATCAATATTATTCTTGCGGTTATAGTCGGTAAAAAATTTACGTAAAGATGCCACTTTATCAGCGACACGACTACCTGTGTCAAGAATACGCTGAATAGATTGCTGCCATTGCTGCCGACGTTCTAATCTTTGTAGTGCAGTGGATTGTAATTTAGCCGCAGCTTGCTTCGCTAAAATTTCCTGCTTATCCGTTAAATCGCCCAACCATGTTTCAAAACTATCGATAATACGATCAGTATATTGTTCAATACGTTCATCACCTTCCAGCCCGGTATACTCTTCACGAAAATCGGCATTTTTATCTTCAATATTAGAAAAAAGCTCTTTACGTTGTTCTGTATTTAACAGCGGCAAGAGTGAAACCATTTCTTCATCAACTTTCAATGAAATTGATTTCCAGAAACTCTCTAATGTTGCGATATGTTTGAGTATTTTTTCTTCAGTGAGTTGATTGTTAGTATCACGTTGCAATACACGCAACCACTCAGCATATTGATTTAACTGAGTATTACGATGCCAGCGGATCAGTAGTAACGAGCGCTGTGCGACTTTTTCCTCAAGCATGCTATCAAGAGACACCATGCCTTCAACATAAAACGGGATCAGGTTATCGAGCTGATTATAAAGTGTTTTAAACGAACACGAAGCCGTTAGCATTGCCAGTGTAATGATTAAAACCACTTTAAATCTATGGTTAAAAAGCTGTTTCATAAATAGTGTAACTTATATATTTATATCAATTATGAGATTAGACTAAAGATAAAACAATCTCAAATAATTAAGGCGCTATAATATCGGCTACATCGCTCAAATCTACTAATTCACATTAACCCAAACCCGGTATATTATTACAGTGATTAGCACAACTTTACATTTTACTAAAATTAAATCACTCTGGCCTTTTTAATTATAACTACTCAGTATTAATTTAAAGGAAACTAAAATGGAGCATATTAAGTCATTGCCAAGCTTTTACTTTTACTGTGTAAGTTTAGTTCTTTATATTGTTTTTTCTTATCCCTCTTATTCCGGTAACAATACGAGTGTTAATATTACGGCAACGTTACCTTATGTTGATGTAATGCATAACGGAAAAAATATTCGAATCAAGCGTATTGCCGAGAAAGGTAATATTATAGACCTTGATTTTGCGATAACCTCACGACCTTGCCCACCTTATTGTATTCAGCCTATTAAATTAGCCGAGGGTGTTGAAACAATCGGTGAATTAGAAATGTTGAATTATCTAAAGCGTATAGCAAACGATAACAGTATACTGGTGATTGATTCACGTGAAACTAAGTGGTTGAAAACTGGCATGATTCCTGGGGCGATTAATATTTCCTGGGATAAGCTTTATAACAAAACGGCAAGTGATACGGAAATCGCTAACATTCTACAATTTAACTTCAACGCTGTCCTAACTGGAAAACTGTGGAATTTTGAAAACGCAAAAACACTGATATTTTATTGTAATGGTCCCTGGTGTGGACAATCACCAACAAATATACGCGCTTTGTTATCAATTGGTTATCCTTCACATCGAATAAAATGGTATCGCGGTGGCATGCAAAACTGGAAATCATTTGGATTGACAACGATTAAACCTTAAGGGGAAAATATAAAAACAACTACTCTCAAAATTCAATGATTCATCCTGTTAATATTCCTGTTCTATATTCTTACAAGATTTCATCTTTGTGATCAATGTCTTGTATAGCCCCCTGATCATCCGTTTCTATTAATTGAACCTGATCATAATATTGACGAATAATGTCACGTGCACCGACATCTTTATTCAGCGCCAATAACTCATCTTTATAACTAGCACTAAAACCAACCGGGTGACCCCGTTGTTGTTTGTATTCCGGCGCAACAATGTCACCACCATCTTTTAATTTATTGGCTAATAAGGATAACGTGGCTATTTTAATATACGGCATATCGGCAAGTGTTATCAGCCAGCCTGATGCATCAAGGCTGTGCTTAACCCCGCAGGCTATGCTAGCGCCCATTCCTTTTTCAGCCTGGGCATTAATAACAACCTCTAAACCGAGTTGTTCAAGTTGAGGTTTATAACTGGTTAAATTTTTATTGATAACAGCCAGGCTACCTGGTAGTGCCTCTGCTAATTTTTTTGCGCTTAGTAATAACATCGGGGTGTCATTCAGTATGGGGTATAAAAGTTTATTACTGCCAAAACGCTGACTACTACCTGCAGCCAGTAAAATACCAACGGGATTTTTACTCATACAAGACGAATGGATTTTTTTTCAGAAACACTGTCAACGTTTCGTTGTTGAGTTATTTCAGCCAGTATCGACACCGCGATCTCAGGCGGGGTATGACTACCAATTAATAAACCGACCGGTGCATGTAAGCGTTCGAGTTGCTTTGGACTAATACCAAGTTGCTTTAATCGTTGTCGACGTGACTTGCAGTTTTTTAAAGAACCTATCGCACCGACATAAAACGCGGGGGACGCTAATGCATCCAGCAACGCCATATCATCAAGTTTAGGATCATGGGTTAATGCAACCACAATACTCCTGGCTTGTTGTGCATACTTCAGTACGGCATCATCGGGCATTAAGGTGGTTAACTCGGTACCGTCAACTTGCCAGCTATTGGCATATTCCTCACGGGGATCACAGACAATTACCTTGTAACCCAACATCAGTGCCATTTGTGAAACGTATTGCGAGAGATGCCCTGCGCCAATTAATAACATATTCCATTGTGGGCCAAAGATTTTACGTACATATATATTCGTATAAACAAAGTCTTGTTCTGCCCTGGCCTGTTCCAGGCTAACTTTTCCTGTTTGTAAATCCACATGCCTTGCTACTAGTTGCTGTTGTAGCATCGCATCCAGTAACGGTTGCAGTTGTTCATTATCAGTTAACTGTTCGACTAATAATTCAAGACGGCCACCACAGGGTAAGCCAAAACGAGTCGCCTCTTCCCGATTAACACCGTAATCTATACGCGTGGGATAATTATCACTCAGTTCGTCATCTCGGTACCGTTGTAGTAAGTCTTCTTCTACACAACCACCTGACACCGAACCACACAACACGCCATCACTCCGCATAATTAAAAGTGAGCCCGGTGGGCGTGGTGATGAACCCCAGGTTTTTAGTACTGTTACCAGGGCAGGCTTATGCCCTTGTTGTAACCATTCACTGGCGGTTTGTATAACTTGCTGATCCGTTCCAAAGCTTTGCATAAGTTTACGCGTTAAGGTCAACGTCTTTTAACGGGAACTGGCGTATGCGTTTACCGGTCGCGGCATAAATCGCATTTAATACCGCCGGTGCAGCCACGGCAATCGTTGGTTCACCAACACCACCCCAGAAACCACCTGAAGGCATCACTATCACGTCGACCTTTGGCATTTCTTTTATTTTCATTGATGGGTAGTCATGAAAATTACTTTGCTCGACCGCACCATCTTTAATAGTGCATTCGCCGTAAAGCAAAGCGGATAAACCAAACACAAACGAGCCTTCTACTTGTGCTTCAATTTGTTGTGGATTGACCGCATACCCGGGATCGGTTGCCGCAACAATACGAAGTATTTTTAACTCACCCTTATCGTTAACCGATACTTCAGCACAAGCCGCAATATGACTGGCAAAGGCTTTACATACCGCGAGGCCACGACCCACCCCTTTTTCAGTTGGTGTTCCCCAGCCAGCTTTTTTAGCTACGGCATTTAATACCGCTAATGATTTTGGATGCTTCGTCATTAAGGCTTGTCGAAATGCTAAAGGATCTTTATCCGTGGTATGTGCCAGCTCATCGATAAAAGATTCAAAGTAAATCGCATTCTGGTTTATATTTACACCACGCCAAAAACCCGGGGGCACGGGTGGATTACGCATGGCATGATCAACCAGCAAGTTAGGTACGCTATAACTGATAGCATGATCACCTTCAGGTAACATTCCCTGGAAGGTAAACATATCCGCGCCATTCGTCATCCACGCGGGATTAATTGAGGCCAGGATAGACTGACCCGATATACGTACTCGTAAACTGGTTAAGTCGCCTTTATTATTTAAACCACCGGTGAGCTTACACATGGTGATCGGATGATACATACCATGCGCCATATCTTCTTCACGCGACCAAAGTAGCTTCACCGGAGTCCCCGGTAATTGTTTAGCAATAGCAACGGCCTGAACAACAAAGTCATGAATCGCACCACGCCGACCAAAGCCACCGCCTAAATGTAGTTTATGCACATCACACTGGCTAACAGGTAAACCGGCCGCTTGTGCCGTAGCTTGTAATGCTGCAGTACCATTTTGCGTTGGACACCAGACTTCACATTTATCTTTTGTCCAGATCGCCGTAGCATTCATTGGCTCCATGGTGGCATGGTTTTGATAAGGATAACGGTAAGTCGCTTCAACGACTTTACTGGCACCTTTCAGCGCTTTATTAACATCACCATTTTTATTGCCGACAAAGACCTTCTTACTTGAGGTTAAGCCTTCATCTAACATCGCATCTATTGATGCCGTGCTTACCTTGGCATTTGCGCCTTTATCCCAGCTAATCGGTAACTTATCCAGGGCTGTTTTTGCTTGCCACCAGGTTTTGGCGACAACCGCCACGGCATCATCACCCACTGCAACGACTTTATGTACCCCGGGCATACTAGTTACTTTACTGGCATCAAAGGATTTCAACTTACCACCAAAAACCGGGCAGGCTTTAATGCTGGCATTTAACATGCCTTCCATCCACAAGTCAGCACCATAGACTTGTTTACCATTTAATTTTTCGTCGGTATCTAAACGTTTAACCGGTTGGCCAATCAGCTTCCAGTCTTTGGGATCTTTTAATTCAACATGCTCAGGTGGAAACAATTCGGCCGCCGCATCCGCTACCTTACCGTAGCTAATCGTGCGACCTGACGGTGTATGGGTGATCACACTATTGGCCGCGCTACACTCGGCCATATCCACACCCCATTGTTCCGCGGCCGCTTCAATTAACATATGCCGTGCAACCGCGCCGCCCTTACGTACATAAGAGTGACTGCCACGAATACCAAAACTGCCACCGGTCATAAAATCACGCCAGATATTATCGCGCTTAATATTCTCTCCCGGGGTTGGATACTCAGTGGTTACCTTAGACCAGTCACATTCCAGTTCTTCTGCGACCAATTGTGCAAGCCCGGTTAAGGTACCCTGCCCCATTTCAGAACGGGCAATACGAATGATCACCGTATCATCGGGTTGAATCACTACCCAGGCATTCACTTCTTTTAAACCTTTAGCAGGGGTAGAACTAATCTCTTGTGGCGGTGCCATCTTGGTCGCACCGCTTGTAGCATGAATTTCATTACCAGACTGTTCACTACAACCAGGCAGGTAGAGTCCAATAGTAAAACCGGCACCCACTTTACCGCTGCTAATCAGGAACTCGCGACGCGAAACATTAATGATTTCTTTTTTCATGATGTTCTCCCCCGCTACGATTTATTATTTTTTTGAACAGCAAGGTGAATACCACGACGGACCCGGTTAAAGGTGCCACATCGACATATGTTCGTTACATTCTCATCAATATCAGCATCACTGGGTTGAGGTTTTTTCTTTAATAAGGCGGCTGCGCTCATAATCATGCCAGATTGACAATAACCACATTGCGGCACGTCCAATTCTTTCCACGCTTGTTGAACGGGATGACTGGTATCCGCAGAAAGCCCTTCAATAGTAACAATTTCTTTAGAGGTATTCAGTGTAGAGACAGGGACAAGACAAGAACGTACCGCTTCTCCATTAATATGTACGGTACAAGCACCACAACTACCAATCCCGCAACCGTATTTACTACCTGTCAGGCCAAGATTTTCGCGTAATACCCAGAGTAAGGGTGTAGTTTCATCAACATCTATATCGACTACATTTCCGTTTATTTTTAGTTTTATCATCCGAATCCCTCCCGAAGTTCAACTCAGTCTAGACCTGAAAATGATCTGACACAATGTCAATTAAATAATAATCTGCACATATTTAAAATTAAAAATTGACCCTGGCAGCTTGTTTCTTGCATTCATTCACAAAAATTGAGATGCGTTCTATACTCAGAGCACTCAATCCCATATGAGCTATAAATAACGGAGGAATTTACTATGAAAATATTACACACTTTAATGATTTCCATGTCGTTGTTACTAGTAGGAACGGGCCTATCAACAGCTGCCTTTGCCGATCATGGCAGACACCACATGATGGGTGGAATGATGGGGGGACATCACGGAAGTAAACATTGGAAAAAAAGCCTGACAGATGAGCAAAATACTAAGTTACTCGCCTTAAAGTTGGATAAGAAAAAAAAGCTCATTCCCCTGAAGCTAAAAATCAAGCAAGCCAAGGTCGAACTGGCGATGCTTATTACTAGCAATAGTCCAGGCAAAAGTGCTGTTAACAAAAAAATCAGTGCGATAGTCAAGCTCAAGCAGCAAAAGATGCAAATTAAAGCTAATCATAAAATTGCGGTGAGAAAGTTACTCAATGATGAGCAAAAAGTGCTGTTTGACCTTCATGTATTAAAAAAAGCCAAGAAGGGAAAACGTTATAAGCATGGCATGCACAAAAGGTATAATTACTAACAGTGATAAACACGGTCAAGGGTTAGAATACCTTGTAAAACTATTCTGACCCCTTGGCTCTTTACAGAGTTACAAATTTATTACTCTGCTCGAACTCGTTAAGATTAATTTTTTGACAATCTACCTTAGAAACAGATGAATATACAGACCCCGTCCACAACCATTCAGATAACTTTTCGACACTTACTTCTGAACCACAAATAACAACTTCGACACGGCCATCTGTTAAATTTTTTGCATAACCGACAAGTTGAAGTTTTTCAGCCTGTTGGCGAGTGGTATCACGAAAGAAAACACCTTGCACTCGCCCAGAAACAAAACATCGTTTACAAATCGTCATATCCGTTTCCTGCTCAGGTTTACACAAGCAAAAGGCTAAAACATTTAATGCTGCTTAATATAAAAATCCCGCTGTAAGCGGGATTTTGTTAATACTATTATTTTATGACATTCGCTGGGCACGCGCTTCGAGCGCGGCAACTCTCGACTCAATAGGTGGGTGTGACGAGAACAGAGCCATAATGCCACCTTTATCATTAATACCAAACGCCGCCATTTGTTCAGGTAAGGCTTCTGGTTCTACCTGGCCAAGACGTTTCAGTGCATTAATCATATTTTGATGACCGGCTAAATCCGCACCACCGGTATCAGCAATATATTCGCGTTTTCTTGAGAAGAAAACCACAAAAGTATTCACCACGCCTTGAATCAGCGCCAACGTCACCATATCACCATTCGCAACATGACTCATTTCATGGCCAACAACGGCTTCAATTTCACCTTGTGCCATATTATTTAAAAGCCCCTGGGATACGGCTACCAGTGCATTGTTTTTACTCGCGCCAGTTGCAAAGGCATTCATGTCTTGTGAGGGAAAAATCGCCACTTCTGGCATTTTAATACCCACAATCTGCGCCTGTTTTTCAACGGTACTGATTAACCATTTTTCCACATTGCTAGTAGGGTTAGTAATCACCACCGCACCGGTCATGCGTTTCGCCATCCACTTAGACATGAGTAACGAAATAAACGAACCACCAAAACCAATCACACCAGAAAGGATAACCAGTGCCTGGATATTAAGATCAGAGCCATTCTCGGCTAAAATACTATCAACACCCAGTAACCTTAGGGTGATACTCAAAACGACCATAATTGCGATATTGGTCAATATAAATAACATAATTCGTTTCATTGCTATACCTGTTTATTCATCAATAATTTAATCACTGAGACCCGCATTTTACAGACGAGTTCATTCTCAGCGATGACACTTTTATTAAAATAGGATTGAAATACACGTTTTCAAGGTTAGGAAACAAGAGAAATTTTACTGGTAAATAACCAGGGTTATTCTTGATTATTTCTACTGATTAATTTAAATCAACAGCAAACTCTTTTAACAGTTCAAATGGCACAATTTCCAATGTTCGTTTATGGGTGCGCATTAAATAAACACGGGGTGCCATTCCATCTTTATGTGCTTCTAACCATCTTGCTGCACATAAACACCAGGTATTACCTGGTTTTACACCCTCAAAATCAAATTTCGGTGCAGGTGTCGATAAATCGTTTCCTTTAAAACGCGAGTACTCAAGAAACTCAGTGGTCGCTTCAATGCACACGGTATGCAGCCCCACATCTTCTTTACAGGTATTACATGTGCTATCACGGAAAAAACCTGTAACAGGACTATCACCACACAGACTTAAAGGTTCACCTAAAACATTTACTGATTCATCCATATCCATTGTTACCTTTTGTATTCACGTAAAAATAAAATTCAAAAATATTATAACCCATTCAAGTCATACGCGTTAAGCATATCTTAAATCATAAATCTATCCAGAAACCGAGACTAACATACTGATCTCTATCCTGAAAAAATTCACCGTATTGACTTCGGCCATCATAGTATTCAAATCCAAATCGCCAGCGACGATCTGACCTCCGAAAATCAAAACCTATTTGAAAAGTAGTATTCCTGTCCCAGTCATCTTCTTCATAAGCGGAGATATCCAAAGCACTAAACCAGCCAACTTTACCATCCATGAACACACCGGGCTTTTCGTATTGCAGACCAACTTGCGCTCGATCATAGTCCTGTACAACCTTATTACGCATAGAAAAGGCATGAGCAATATCTGAATAAAATATAGTTTGTTCATTAAGCTGCCAGGCAAGACCTGCACGCCATTCTTCACGGGTGTACTCGATACGGTTTCGCCCTGTGCTTTCTATATACTCATCGCCAACATGACTGGAATAATGTTTGGTGCCAAAATGCCAGGCAAAGTTTTTGTGATAACGAAACACGGCCTGCAAACCCAGTAAGCCTTCCCAGGCTACATTGTCCTGACTATTATCGTAATCAAACAGTCCGCGTAAACCACCTAAAAATACAAATTGCCAGCCGTGCCGTGGATTGTCGCTGTCTCTTTTCTCATATATGAGCATAGGTGCGCTGGCCTTAAGATCAAAACGCAACGCACCCGTTTCAGGAATAGTTAACTTATCATAAGATCGTAGCTGCATATGAAAATCAAGTTCATAGGGATCGGCAAGGTAAATTGGATAAAGATGCTCAGTTGGGAACCAGCGTGATTCTCCCCCAGCATTTACTAGAGCTGAAATCAGGAACAGCGGCAATATATAAAATGTGCGTATCGTTTTCATCCAAAATCATTCAGGCTTGTAACTAATAGAACTATATTAGCAAATATAAGAGCATAAAGTACTGAACCAAAGCACGATTCTATAGTCTTCTCCGCTCTAGTTAATTCTTTCGATAAACCTTAAGCACATTTGTTAGCTGCATTATTTTATCTGAGACTTTTTGTAATTGATCGAGATCGTGTATTTCCATCGCAATTTGCATATCGGCCATTTGTGTACCTTTATTTGACCTGGTCTGTATACCATTCACATTCACTTTAAGATCGGTCAGCCTGTTTGTAATATCTCTTAATAGTCCGGGACGATCAATCGCCTGAATAACCAGGTTGACTTCAAAAATCTGTTCATCATGATTAGACCACTCTACTGAAATTAACTGTTGTTGCTTATCATGCTCAAGGTTAAGAATATTTGTACAATCTTTTCGATGTACCGAAACACCTTTTCCTCGCGTAATAAAGCCGATAATTTCATCACCCGGGACAGGCTTACAACAAGGTGCCATCGTCGTTAACAGGTTACCCACGCCACTGACATTAACACCTTGATGTCCAGGTTTTTTAATTTTTTTGCTTGATCTAGGTATGCTGGGTAAAGGTTTAACTGATTCATCAGAATAGATCTGGTTTAAACCAAAAGCTAACTGGCCGGTAGTAATATCTCCTCGACCAACTTTTGCTCTCCACTCATCTTCTGTTTGCGCTTTGAAATATTTTAGTGATTTATCCATATCAGGATTCTTTATATTTAAGCGCTTTAGTTCTCGCTCGATGATAGTTTTTCCATCAATAACATTCTGTTCAAAATCCTGCTGTCGAAACCAGGTTTTAATTTTTGAACGTGTTCTGTTGCTTGCGATATAACCAAGGTTTGGATTCAACCAATCCCTACTTGGCCCTGAATTTTTCGAGGTTAAAATTTCAACCTGCACACCGTTTTCAAGTTTGGTTGTTAATGGCACTATCTGACCGTTCACTTTTGCTCCGCGGCAGTTGTGACCCACTTCGGTATGTATACTATAAGCAAAATCAACAGGAGTAGCACCTTGCGGTAAATCAATAACTTTTCCGTCAGGACTTAGCACGAACACCCTGTCAGAAAATAATTCTGTTTTGAAACTCTCTAATAATTCTTCTTCGTCGTTTTCAGGTGTTTCTAATAATCTTCTGATCGAGTGAATGGTTTTTTCCAGAACTTCATCTTGATTTGAGCGTTCCTTATAGCGCCAGTGCGCGGCAACACCATATTCTGCAAATTCATGCATAGCCCGTGTTCTAATCTGAATTTCTACCGCTTTCCCTTCTGGCCCATATACTGCCGTATGTAAACTCTGGTAACCGTTTTCTTTTGTGTTAGCAATGTAATCATCAAACTCTTTGGGAATATGGTGCCAACGACCATGAATCAAACCAAGTACGGTATAACATTCTGATACCGTGTTAACCGTTACCCTTATAGCGCGAACATCAAACAATTCTTTAAATTGTTTATCTTTATTCGTCATTTTTGACCAGATACTATAAATATGTTTTGGTCGTCCATATATGCTGGCATCAATACCGGTATCTTTAAGTAAAGATTCAATTTCAGCGACAACCTGCTTGATATAGACTTCTCGTTCGCCTCTTTTTTCTTCCAGCATTTTTGCAATACGCTTATACGTATCAGGCTGCAAATAACGCAAAGATAAATCCTCTAGCTCCCATTTTAATTGCCCAATACCCAAACGGTTGGCAATAGGTGAAAAAATCTCAAGCGTTTCTGTTGCAATCGCTTTTTGTGTTATTTCATCTTTATCTGCTATTTCTCTTAACCGCTGTACCCGGTATGCCAGTTTGATTAACACCACGCGCACGTCATCAACCATTGCCAGTAGCATTCTTCTTAAACGCTCAGCCTGCTCCTGGCTATCCATCTTGTTGGCTTTAAAACCATGAAGTTTTTCAATAGCCTGAACCATGTGCAGAATATCGTTACCAAATTCATTTTTAATGACCTTGAAAAATGACTCTGTACGTAAACGACTATCACTGAGTAAGCAAACAACAATAGCTGTTTCATCTGCGCTTAACTGGCTAAGCAATATCGCCACATCCAGACTACCCGGCATTTCAGAGGCAATATCCTGTACATCCCAGGCATACTGGCAGGCTTTTTCCAGAAGTTCAGAACTTTGATAAAGATGCGATGAATTTTTAACAAGCGTGTCGATATATTCTGAGACAGAATATTTAGAAGTGATCGTTTTCTGCTGTTTTGTGCTTTTCATAACCCAGTAACAAGTAGAATATAATACAACAAAGATTTTACCACGACAGCCTTGCGCTATTCACCTCGGTAGATATTATATTAATGAGAGAAAGTGCTCTGCTCCGCTATATTAACACTGCCAGAAAAATCTTGCTTTTGTACCTTCAGGATTGATCATGGCATAAGCAATACCAACACCAAAATTTAAATAGCAATCCTCATGCAAAGACTCATCATCCATTTGCATTAATAATTGCCAGGGAGAGTTATCCGGAAATTCATCCGCTTGAATAAAGCCAGGCACACCACCAATTTTATTTCCACCTAATGCATTATAATATTTTTCATTCTCTGCTGGTGGTAACTCCCAGGCTTCATACTCAGGAATAAATTCAGGGTCTTCAGAATAAGTCATATTTACTTTAAATTCACACTTAGTTTTTTCATTATGGATATCTTCGATTGTTAGACCTGTTGCTTGTTCTACAACCGGGACCAGGGGAGTACCTGGCTGTAATATAACGGCATTCTCACCGCCTTCAATTTCAAAGGTATCCGTATTGTCATCAATGCCTTCTGAGTAAAAGATATAAGCCATTTGTGCCTGTTTTTTACCAAACAATTTTTCATCCAGTTTTATTTGCCCAATAAACCGCATTGGTTTACCCGACATTTTTCCTAAAGGCCATTGCGGTGTATCAATCCAAACCGGTTGTCCGCCAAATTTTGTGATGGCTTCAGTAATAGGCTGCTCGGCCTTAGTAAATGTCATATTGGCACGATTGGTACTAATCGCAGAGGTATCAAATTTATAAGCCTCTTTAACTTGTTCCATAGTCATTGGTTCGACAGTTTCTTGTACTGTGTCTCTTTTAAATGCCCATTTATTTAGTTGTATTGCCCAATATAAAGAAACGATAGCAGACCCCACAGCCATTCCCAGCGCCAGCCCGGTACCCCAGGCTGAGACATAAACAACACCAAATACTGCAGGCGTTAAAAACATCAACCAGACAAGATAAACCGATTTCTTTTTTTTAAGACCTGAATACGTTGCCACGCTTATAATGAAATACCCAAGTGCAAAAAAAGCACAAACCCACAATAACCAGTTAACAGTATATTGATAACTAAGAAATGCGACAGTGGGTAAAGCAATGACACGATAAATAATTCTTTTATACATTATTTTGTCGAGTATATGCATAAAGTATTACTCCATTAAGTTTTTATTAGTTCCACCATAAAATAAAATGTGGGCAACCAGGTTAGCAACCAGTAATACGTTATCACAATACTGTTTGATCTATTCATTATTAATACCCCCTCGGTTAAAGCAGGTAAGGCCCACCACCAATGACAACCACAATACAAAATCCCAATACCATGTTAACAATACCTAAACGACGAATAACACGTAACTGGTGTCGACTAGCTGCTACGTTTCCTGTTTTTAAATCGCGCAAAAATTTTTGGTAAAACACAAAATAGATAATAGCAAATAAGATGACCATAGATAGTCCAAGGCAGGCCATCATAAGAATATATGTAGGTGTATTGGCCAGACCACCAAAGCGATAAAATATCATCCCTATACCGCTCGCTAATAAGCCGATAGCGGCTATCCAAACCCAGATAAAAAACCGTTTAAGAATAGTTTTCCAAAAAGCCAATTGCTCGGGAACCTCAAGTGATGATACCACCTTACCCAGGACCATAATGATAAAAAACATACCTCCCACCCAAATGTTAATGGCAATTAAGTGAAAGATGATGGCAAATGCGTTTAACATATCAATTAGCTTTTATTCTCGATCCACTTTTTCTTTAAATGTCTTATATATTATTACCTTCTACTTTATCAAACTTGTAATGTTTATACTCGCAATTCCCGATATCAATATCACGTAAATGCTCATCCGCTATATTGCCTTCAAAATAAGCGACAAACACACGTAATGTCTCTTCATGTGCCACCACAAGAATGGTGTCTTCAGGTTGTTGTTTGAGCCAGTCAATAAACCCGAGTACACGTTTTTTATGATCCAATACTGACTCTCCACCGTTAATACGCGCATTAAGCGGGTCGTCAGCAATCGCGGCAAAATACTCATCAACTGTTTTTCCCTCTAAACCCGAACGAATATCCAAAAGATCGGGGTGAGTATCAATCGCCAGCTGGTGATATTGATTGATAATCTCCGCTGTCTGCCTGGTTCGTGGCAAGGGAGAAACAATAATACGATCGAGTTTAACATCGCGCAGTTTCTCCGCTGCTGCCTGGGCCTGTTGTTTGCCCGTAGCAGTCAAATGCACATCAACACTGGGATCATCGTTGCATAAACCCAGATCGTTATAGTTGGTACGGCCATGCCGTATTATGTAAATATTCATATCTTTATCTTATAAGCAATTATTATCTGATCCCAGTTCTCCTGACCCTAATTAATCTTAATTTGTATTTAGAACATCTTGATCAAGCTCAATAACTATTTGATTATATAGTGTAAGCTATATCAATCTGAATAATAAATAATATCAATATGCAACATAAGAATAACTCATATCGCCAGCCTCCCTTAATTCAGGCAATGTTAGAGCCAGGTTTCTATGATCATGCCGTGATTAACTGCCAGTTAATCGAAACACATATATCCTGGGTCATATTAACCGGTGATTATGTCTATAAAATTAAAAAACCCGTTAATTTAGGTTTTGTAGATTTCTCTACACTTGAAAAACGGAAATTTTATTGCGAGGAAGAACTACGCCTAAATCGTCGCCTGGCACCCGACATATATTTAGATGTCATCCCGCTATCAGGTTCAGCAGAGTCCCCTGAGTTATTCGGTACAGAAAAAATATTCGAATATGCCGTTAAGATGCAACAATTTTCACATGACATGCAACTTGACCGTGTATTAGCCAGGAATGAACTACAACCCGCTATGATTGATTCTTTTGCAAATTTAATTGCACAATTTCATCAACATGTTGAAATAGCGGATTCTACTTCTGATTTTGGAAATCCAGCAAAAATATATCAACCGGTAAAAGAAAACTTCATTCAAATTCGACAGCATATAAATGATAAAGCAATAATTAACTTGCTATCAAAAATTGAACAATGGTCTGAAGACGCATTTAGTGAAATAAAATATATTTTCCAGCAACGCAAGGAAAACGAATTTATTCGTGAGTGTCACGGTGACCTTCACCTTAGAAATCTGGCCTGGCATAAAAATAAACCACTTGCTTTTGATTGTCTTGAATTTAATGAAAATTTTCGATGGATTGATACTATAAGTGAAATCGCATTTTTGATTATGGATCTTGACGTGAATAATCAAGCAGAACTTGCACAGAATTTTTTAAATAAATACCTGGAATTAACCGGCGACTATGAAGGATGCACTGTATTACGTTTTTATCTTGTCTACCGGGCTATGGTACGAGCCAAGGTTGATGCCATCCGTGCAACTCAAAAAGGAATTTCTCAACAAGAGTCCGATCAAGCTAATAAAGAAATAGTTAATTACCTTCAACTTGCATTAACGTATACACAAAAAACTAAACCATTCATTATCATTACGCACGGCATGTCTGCCTCGGGTAAAAGTACAATGACGCAACCATTACTTGAAAAACTGGGCGCGATTCGCATACGTGCTGATGTAGAACGAAAAAGATTATTTAACATCAAACCAGAACAAAATTCCTATGCGAATTTTCAACAAGGTATTTATACCAGTCAAGCCACACGTGAAACCTATCTTAAACTTCTCAATTTGACAGAAAGTATTATTGACGCCGGGTTTCCCGTTATCGTCGATGCCACCTTTTCGAAAATAGAGCAGCGAACTTTATTCAAGGAAATTGCTTCAAAAAAACAGGTTCACTTTATTATATTGAATTTCATCACTTCAACAAAAACGCTAAAACAAAGAATACGTGACAGAAAAAATGATGTTTCAGATGCGGACATAACTGTTCTTGAAAACCAAATTAAAAACTGGCAAGCCATAGAAAAAGATGAAGAAAAATATTCCATTTCAATCAATACAGAAAAAGATTTAGATATTGAACAGTTACTTACTCAGATAAAGCTGGATTAGATTCTTACTTTACTTATCACTATTTGACCAGTTATAACTCCGTAGCTTACCGTTTTGTTGAAAACGAACCTGGAGAATCTTTAAGCCAGCATCTTCCATTGCAGACATCTTTCCAGTCGCATAAAAATATACCCATTCCACTAAGCGTTCACCATCTTTATTAATGGCAATACCAGAACTTTTAGGGGCACCCAGGACCTCACGCACCTGTGCTTTTGATGTCTCACCCACTTTAGCCATATCTTCAAATGCTTTCACATTAAAATCACGACCAATCTGTATAGAGCCACAACCTGCCACCAACATGATCATTAAAAGTGAAAAAACATGAAGAACACGAAACTTACTTTGTACATCTTGTTTATCATTCATTTTTCATCCCCTGTTATTTTTTAATAAATTGAATTAAAAGGTCTCATTTTCAACTTCTGCATTCAACTGGCTTATATACCGGCCAATCTGGTTATTAAATCCACTCCAGTGTTGGTACTTGCTAAAAGTTGCAACCACTTTGGGTTTCATTTCATAATCCATCAAGCCTAGCTCATAATATTTAGTGACTTCACTGCGTAGGGTTTTATAGATAAAGGCAAATTCTTTAATTAAATTTATTTTACCGCTTCGCCCATGCCCTACAACAACATGTTGAGGCTTCATTGAGAGCGCTGCCTGAGTTGCTTCATAAGCACCTTTAAAATTTCCATGCCCCATAAATGAAAAATGTTCATTATTAATAATATCACCGGTAAACAGAACCCGATCTTCAACAACATTCAACATTAAATCTGTTGCTGTATGCGCCTTATTAAACAAAGTAACCTGGAAGGTCATGCCGCCAATTTTGTAATGTTTTGTTTTAGCGGGAGTATTTGGAATCAATGCTTTAGTACCTGCAAAATCATCGCCATACCGCTTTGAAAAAAGATCTAACCAGAACTTATCTTCACCACTTTTTAATAACTCTATTAACTTTGGATGTGCAATAGTTCGAATATCCGGATAGGCCTCAACCAATGCCTGGTTGGCTAACCAATGGTCACCGTGGAAGTGTGTGGTAAAAATATGTGTAATCGGTTTAGAGGTAACACTCGCAATCTTACGTAGAATCATTTTACCAATTTCATAACTACTCCCTGTATCAATCACTACGACACCTGAATCGGTAATAACAAATCCTGGATTATTATGAAAACCATGGCTAACCTTTAACTCTTCATCATGTGGGCCATGCTCAATAACATACGTGTGTGGTGCAATTTTTTTAGGCTGAATATTTGGCCACTCAAGTGCATTGGCCTGTTGCAGGCTAATGCAAAAAAAACCAAGCAGATAAATGCTGAAAAGCTTCATAATGACTCCTGTATATACGTACTCATATATTACACTCTAATCATAAAATATCCCTGGCGATTCTTCAAAGTGATCTGCCGCTTCGCTCTATTTCTTCTTATCTGAGCTGTTTAATCCACTTAGAAAAAATAATATCGGCCCATTGGTGTAACGCAGAAATTTTCTCATCCAGCTGATCTAAAATTACTTCACGTGTTTGCGCACATGGGGGGCCATACTCAAGATCACTAGCAAATTGCTGCACCCAATCTTTAACCATCTCTGCCGTCATTTCGATATGAAACTGTAATGCAATACAGTTTTTAAAGGCAAAGGCCTGGTTCCCCCGACACTCGCTTTTAAGTAAAGCAACGGCACCTTGAGGAATTGAAAAGGTGTCTGCGTGCCAATGAAAGGGCACTAAATCATCTGGCAAACCGGTTAACCAATGATTAGATTTGTTTTCTGTAACCGGTGTTAGCCGATGCCATCCAATTTCCATTCCCGGCCCATGAGTAATGCTCCCCCCCATCGCGGCACTCATCATTTGAGCACCAAGGCATATCCCCATGATGGGAACGTTATTTTCAATGGCTTTACAAATTAACGCTTGTTCATCCTTTATCCATTGCAAGGGATCGGTAACATTCATGCCGCCACCCATGAAAACCAGTCCAGAAGTCGTATCGAGATCCTGCGGCACCGCAATACCTTCATCAATACAAACGATTTCATAAGGAATCTGCTGTTTTTCAAGAAAGGTACCCAGGTAACCCGGGCCTTCACAAGCTACATGTCGAAAAATACGTACAGGTTTCATATGTGATTTAAAGAATGATTAAATTCTATCCTTCTTCTAATTGATATATTTAGTCGCCATTATCCTCTAAAAAGACATAATCCGTGATAAAAAAGTGATAAATTCACATTAATATTTTGCCTTGCAACAGCATATTAACTTATAGAATTGCAGGGTTTATAAGCATGAATAAAAGTAAATTATATGGATATTTAATATCAGGAATTATTATATTTAGTATAACGCTAAATGTTTACGCAGCGCCGGCTCCCATTATCACATCAACACAAACTAAGTCAGATAATCAAGAGAAAAGATTTGGTATTGGTTTTACCAGCTCGATAGCAGAAAGACCCTTTGTTGGCGTTGACGATCAATCTGCTTCATTGTTATATCTTTCTTATAAAAATGAAGCTTTTTATATAGAAGGTCTTGATATTGGTTACAATCTTTATAACCACAAAACAAGTTCTTTAGATGTCTTTGCCACACCACGTTTTTATGAAGTGAAAGCATCCTTCGCAAGTAACGGCGAATTAAATGGTATAGATGAAACCAAGCCCAGCTATTTTGCTGGTTTGTCATCACAAATAAAAACCCGCCTTTTTACTTACACTTTTCAAATATTACATGATGTAGTGGAAAGTGATGGCAATGAATTTATCGCCCAGGCCAGTAAAGCTTTAATCATAAGTAATGACTTTGTACTCACGCCCTCATTGGGTTTCGTCTATCAGGATAGTAAGCTAATTGATTATTACTATGGTGTTCAGGCAAATGAAGTAATCAGCGGTCGTCCCCTGTATGCGGGTAAAGCATCACTGAATTACAACATCACGCTAAATGCAAACTGGTCAGCGACAAAACAAATAGATATTCTTGGGCAAATAAGATATGAAAAAATTGGCAGTGGAATAACAGATAGCCCAATCACTAATAAAGATAGCTTACTTTTTTTCACCCTTGGTGCGGTCTACAGATTCTAAATTATTTAGAAAAATAGTAATTTAAGTCACAGATAAAAAAACAGGCTATGTCTCATTTATTTACACGTTCCCCTGTTATCTCAAAACACTGTTTATCATTTGCGAAATCAACTTTACCCTTATAATGTTTTCGAATAATAGAGAGGGCTTCTTGCTCTTTACCATAAGTGCGCTGCATAAGATGTGACAACACCAGTTTATTAACCTTAGCCTTAGCTGCAATTCGCCCAATCTCAGAAGGTGGCATATGTAAGTTACGCGCAACAGGATTGGCTATTTCATTAATGGCATGATGTGCAACCAATATATCCGCTTGTTGAGCAAGCTGCCAAAGCACATCGTTTTTATTGCTCATATCGCCACTGAATACAACTGATTTACCATCTATATCCACTCGCCAGGCAATGGCTGGAATGGGACCATGATTAACGGGAATAGCGGAAATTCTAAAACGCTTGCCAGTAACGATAACGCGTTTATCCTTTCGAGTAATATCAACATTGCCAGGTAATAAGCGGTAAAGCCTCGAACCATCCAGGAAATCTGCTAAATAAGGATAAGCGCCCTTCTGCCCGAACAATGCCTGCACAAATCGTGTTGTGGATGGCATCAGCTGATTACCTGTCGGCCCATAAATAGGGAGATCTCGATCACGCCTGGTAAAAAAAGAACTTTTTATTAAAGCCGGTAAATCATTACTGTGATCCGCATGCAGATGCGTTAACAATACAACATCAAGATCATTCAATGCTGCCTGGCTTTGCTCAAAATTAGAATGACTCCCACTACCCATATCAACCAGGATACGAGCATGCCCGTCCAGCCAAATAAGATAACCACTTGAAGCTCGTCCATCATTAATTTCCGGACCACCTGAACCCAGCACCTGTAACCATACACCCGGTGCATGGCAAGCCATTGCTGATGCCTGTAATGGAAGGAGTGATATAAAAAAAAGAAAAAATGCTAATAATTTAACTTTCATTATAAGCGGCCTTATAATGTTTTATGATACTTCATGATTTCGCATGGCATCATTCTCAATCAGTACCCGCTCCTGCAACAGTCGCCACTGCTCATCGTCTTCTTTTTCCAGTGACATCTCGACAATCTGTTCATTCAGACTGCCATCCGTTCCCACCACTTTTTCAAGCACAGTAAATACAATCTCAGTCTCGGTTGCACTAAGCAGGTTAAAACCCTTGTAAACAATGTTTTTTATCATGGCATTTTCAAACTGGTGCCTGCATTGCGTATACCATGTGTCATAATCAATATTATCAAAGCCAGGTACACCCAGGACGCTAACACGTTTTGATATCATCCCCATATGTGCACTAAGGTCTTTTTGCATGGCACTTTCTGCTGCACCAGTTAACCACTGCTCTGCAAGCTGTTGAGCTTGTTCTTCTTTCATAAAAACTCCAATATTTTTTATTATGGTATTGCTAGCAACCAATCAAAAGCACACAAATTAATAACTACTGACCAGGATAATAACATGTTAAGGAATTAAGCTGGCAGTTCCCTTGGGTTTTTTTAATGGTTAATGTCCCTCAATAATTATATGATTACATTATTGGTTTAATATAGATGACTTATTACCTCTACGCGATAAAACATATGAATAAATGTTACAAAACATACATTAACTACCTGTCCTGGTTTGTTATTATTTTGAGCATTCTTATCAGCGTAGAGATTCTTTTAATCACGTTTTTCACGGGATACCCGGTAAACAAACTATCATTTCTATTGAGTGATGGTTTTCATTTTTTTATTAAGTATTTACTCGATGATCCTCTTGATACTCTATATTTTGTATTAATAGAGAAGCCCCTGATTAAAATCGAAGCGATTCATAATAATCCTGTTACAGTAATCTGGGGATTACATTATTATGGCTTTACTATATTAACGCACATATTATTGGCGGCCCTGGCAAGTCGAGCTATCAGTAAATACAAACTCACAACAACTACACTAAAAACATTTCCAATGATTGGAGCTTTATTATTGATCTTATCGTCTTTATTTCTTTACTTGGCTAGTTGTTGTACAGGAGGTGCTAGCTGGATTATTCACACCAGTCTTTTAGCCATTGCTTTTAACCCTTACAACGCGACGGAATCGGCCCTGGAGTTTTATAAAAACATCCAGGGATGGTTCAACTGGATGCAATTTATGATGGCAACATTAGGAACTTACTTGATTATTCTGAAAATACAGAAAAGTAACTAACCTAAAGTGCTCTACTATATCAATACTTTATTTATATTTGCTACACTATCAATATGAAACTGCTTTTTACATTATTTCTAATTACCCTTACTGAGCTCAGCTTTGCAAAGGTCAGTGAGCAGAATGTCAATCCTGGCATTAATCAGCATTATATCGGCGCAACCTACCAGGAATGGGTCGAAATTTTCGAACGGGACGAACGGGAAGTGTATAACCAACGCCATGCCGTGGTGAAAGCACTAAAACTGCCTCCTGCTTCAGATGTCGCGGATATTGGTGCCGGAACGGGTTTTTATAGCCTGTTATTCGCCGAAGCAGTGGGTCCGACGGGCAATGTATTCGCCGTGGATATCACGGAAGATTTTATTCTTAATATTAATAGACGAGCACAAGAGCAGAAGCTGAAAAACATCCATGCCGTACTCAGCAATGAAAAGGATACCTTATTAGCGCCCAACTCTATCGACCTGGCTTTTGTCTGTGCAACCTATCATCACTTCGAATACCCGCAAACCATGCTTGCCTCCATTCGTCGCGCCCTTCGACCGGGTGGCAAACTCGTTATTATCGACTTTCGTAAACAGGCGGGATTAAGCTCAGACTGGGTTATGACACATGTGCGCTCAGACAAGCAAAGCGTAATAAAAGAATTAGAACAAGCTGGGTTCAAGTTTGAATCAGAATCAAACCTGTTAAAATCAAATTATTTTCTCTGGTTTATCAAGAAACAATAATTCCTCTCCTTTAGTTTTTCTTATCGTAAAGCTGGGTTAATCGCTCACCATTTTCAAATGCAATTTTACGCGCAACATTAGCAGGCAAAGCAGCTAGTATCTCGCGTTGCCACTGCATTACGTTTTTAATTTGTAACCAGCGTTGCGGTTCATAGGTGTCGATACCAAAGAGAAAACGATCGGCGTGCCTTTCTAGTAGTATTCGCCACGCTTTCATTAAGCGACCTTCAACAATGATCTCTCCACGAAAAGACAGGTCTGCCCATAAGTTCTTATACTCATCCATCATCTTGCCAACAATAACCCCATATTCAAAACCGGCATGCGCCCATAGAATACGCGCCTCGGGATATTGTTTGTAAATAAACTTAATCGCCTGGGCATCACTATGAACATGTAATAAAAGATTATATTTTTTTGCCAGGCGAATGATTTCTTTCATCACAGGGGTATACGCTTGCTCCCCATTAATATGAAATTCACCTATCCCTGCGTAGCGGTATTTTTCCAGGCGTTCTTTTATATAGGGTATTATTGTTTCATCATACATCCAGCTATCTAGCGTACCTCGCTTGCGATAAGGACGTAACACGGGCACAACAAAATCTGGATCTGCCTGGTAAAGCATTTGCGTACCATCATCACTACTGCTCGAAACCATGGCGCGTTTCACGCCGGCGGATTTTAATCGACGAATCGCATCTTTTGCGGATATCGCATCCCAAACGTCATGACTGTAATGAATATGTGCATCAAAAATCGGTAAAGAATTTATATCTTTAGCCTGCAAAACACCTGCCGGAAAAAGAAAAAAACAAATTATGAAATACATATGCCTAATATGTTTATACATAATGATAAGTTCACCTGTCGTATTACTTATCTATTAGTCCAATTGCTTCTGAAAGTTCAGTAAGCTACATCCGGTGCCCTACTGAACATCATAAACATTCGAAGCATTCGTTCCACTTGCTAACATTACATTATTCTTGTATTTTAAAAATGCGATCAGGCTATCGTAACCATCTTGTTCTATTCTGATTTTAAACTGGCCATGATATTGTTTTATTATAGAAACACCATCAAGAACAACATCATAGATTCGCCACGAGGATTTTACACATCGTAGTTTATAATTTACAGGATATATCTTTGCACTATCAGAAAGCACTTTTGATTTTACTTTTGCCTTATTTTTATTAACAACATAATTTTCATCAAACTTTATCACGTCATTTTTTATTTTTTCATTACGAGTAGCCAGGTATTCAGCTAGAATAACAGATGAGGTGCGTATTAGAAAAATTCTGAATGTAGGTACGAACTTCTTTTTTTGCTCTTTGGTTAGTTTTTTCCAATCTTGTCCTAAAACATTTTTTGATGCCATATAAAAATCAGCATGAGGTATCAAAATATCTTCAATCAGGCGCCTTGCAACAGTCGGGTTATCTTTAATTTTCTCATGGTTATCATTAAGTGAGCCTATCATTTTCAATGATAAATCAGCCAAAAAAATATTTGGAGCTAATATATTATTACAAGCCTGGGCTGGAAGGCAGGTGATTACAAACCCAGAAATAATTGCAAAAAACATATAACACATTTTTTTGAGTAATAAGTTTTGGAACATATGTGCTTCTCCTTATCCTGTGCTCATCTTTATAAATAGCGTAACTACAATAACTTATTACTCAATTTTACTTAAATATACACTGCGACCATTAACAATCAAATATCGGTTTTGGTATGTTGCCAGCCTTGTATTTTTCTTTAAGTTTTATTTTTTTTCTTTTCCAATCGTCGCTTTCAAGAATCGTATTGATGGCATTTAACAACTTGCTTTTTGGCGTACCAGCATGAACACCTATAGCATAATATTCAACATCATCGATCCCCAGTTTTTTGTATTTTTCCTTCAATAAAGGATTTAAATCATACTTAACAACACCAATTTCTGGATAGTTTACTGTTTCAATCCTGACACTATCGATCATTCCAAAGTCGATTTTACCTCGCCTTACCGAATCAATAACATCAACATATGAACTATAGTTATAATTATGTTTAAACTTAAATATCTTGTTAAGATGGTCGGCTGACTTCCTGTTAATAGTTTTATCTTGAGTAGCCAATGTTGCCCCTTCTAATAAATTTTTAAGTTCTCTTTTTGTTAGTTCCTTACCAGAAAGCTTTGGAAATCGGTTTTTTGAAAAAATTATTCGTTGGTAATTCTTACGGTAACCTTTTGTAAACTTCATATTGTTGTATAACGTTTCACGTTCTACGGTTTTCGTTATATTTGCTATTGCCATATCAACTTCGCCTGAACTCACAGCCTCAAACAAGCTACTCCAATTAAAATCATTTCTTATTAGTTTTAGCGTTCTATTCATATACTCTTCACGTTCGAGTTGCTTAGCTAGCCATTCAATGAAATCCATATCAAAAGTATTGGGACGCCCATTACAGTTAATAGTATGATCATATGACAAAAATGCTGCTGTCATTCCAATGTCCAGCTCACCCGTTGTTTTAATCTTATCGTATACGGACTTATAGACATGGAAATTACCATACCTGCTCCACAAGCGTGTATCAGATGGAAATGAATTTTTCGGCAATAAATCAAGAGAAGATTTCACGAATGCTTGAGCAGGATTAATTTTTGAATCAATATCTTGCTGTTCAGTAACAAGCATCTCACCTGTTCCTATCCTCCAGAAAAATTCACCCTGCATGTCCAATGGCAACTCAAAATCCATTTTTTTTCGATTGGCATCTGGTATCTGATAGCGTCTTTTCAAAACCTCACCTTTCGGTGTTATATGCTTTAATTCAAGAATAAAATTTTCAAAACCAGGATTAATATCATACTTCCATCTAAAAGTTATGAACCGTCCGGTGATTTTTTTTCCTGATACTGGTTTTAATAGAGAAGGGACTTTGCTTGATTTTTTTATTTCAGAGAAGTCTTTAGCAAGTTTTATATATTTTGTATTAAGGCTAGTACGCTTTACTTCTAAATCAGCTATTGCCTCTTCCTTAATTTCAATAAACTCATTTTTTTGATTAATAATTATTTGCGCGAAACCCCAGGTTCCACCAATTGCAAAAAGTATCATTGCAACAATAGTTGCCATCCTTACATGAATATTTTTGGTTATTTTAATTGCTAAATCTTTAAGCGCAGTCGATGTAGTGCTAGCATCATCTTTATTATTTCGTCCATTATCATCCATAATAATTACTCACTTTTTAGACAAGTATTAATTAAATCCTGAGAGAAGCTCTTAAAATACTGCTTTAATATATAAAGTTTAATGTAAAATTGTAAAATTTCCATAAATATGTATGAAAAGGGGTCGGAGTAATTTATTAACTTTAGAAAAAAGTCCCGTTTTCAATAACAAAAGTATTGTAGCCATAAAAGTTGAAATTCAAAATTATGGCTAATTCTATCTGAATTACAGCCATACTTTATTTTAATAATCTAGCCAGGCTCCATGGGGTTTGCAGGGTCTGTCGTCCACTCTTCTAGTGAAGACATGTAAACAGATACATTGTTATATCCCAAACGAGTGAGCACAAAGGCATCTGTCGATGCAACTATACCACCACCACAATAAGTAATGATTCGCGCACTATGATCAAAATTATGCATTGCAGCCAACTCATTTTCTGGCAGCAAGTAACCTTTCTTATCGAGTAGAGATAAGCCATCAATATTCACAGCACCGGTGATATGACCCGCTCGTGGATAGATACTCATTTCACCTTTATAAAATGGTTCGGGTAACGTATCAACAAGGACAATCATTTCATTATTAATACTGACCATTACTTCATCATGTTTAGCAATTAACTCTGGACGAGGTTTAGATGTTAAGGTGTTCATAGCTCGTGTCACCTGATCCAGGGACAGTGTATTACCTGCTGCTGTCCAGGCAGAAAGCCCTCCATCTAAAATGGCGGCATTATCAAAACCAACCCAGCGTAGCATCCACCACACACGGGCGGCCCATCCCATGTAATTCGCATCGTATAACACAACACGCGAATCATCTCCGACACCCAGTTTACCCATTGCTGTACAAAACGCTTCTGTACGTAATAAACCGAACTCAACAGGTCCATTGGTTTTACATAACTCACCTTTAAGATCTGCAAAACCGGCATTGGGTATATGACCAAGCTCGTAATCCGGGCGACCACTGACATTTTTTAATCCACGAGGATCATTCGCATCAGGAACAGTCACCACGGTACAATCCAATACCACCAGGTCTGGATCGTTAATATGCTGTTTTAGCCAGTCTGCACTAACTAAAGTATCCATTTAGTCTTTTTCTGCCCACTCGCGAATTTTGCGTTTAAGTTTTTTCTCTACCTTTTCGCCAATCTCTTTCCATTCCTGATCACTACCTGTACTTTCCTCATCGTCTGCCCAATCCTTAAGTTTACGCATAACTTTCTCTTCTACTTTTTCACCGATTTCATCCCATTCTTGATCACGTTTTTTCTGCGCATCAGTTTTGCATTTCAGATGGCAGCTACCGCCACTCCAAATGGTAATCACGCCCAAAAGAAAACCAAAGTCATACCAGCCACCGCTATTATGGATTTCATAGACCAGGACACTGTCATTAAAGACATGAATAATTAATGTGATAACAGCAATAATGCCATGCCATAAGCCATACCAGAATCCAGCAGGATTCTCTGTCGTAAACTGGGCATCACCTGCTGTACAGGACGTGAGGAAAAACAGAAAAAGAATCGGAAGTAAAAAAACTGAATATCGCTTTCCTTTTGTATTCATCCTATCCTCCCAAGAAACTATCTGTTAACAAGTATAGAGCAAATGAAAAGAAATATATTTATCTCCTGCTAATGCGATCATCAATATTTATTTGTTTAGCAATTTATTTTTTGTTTGTCTTTTCAAAGCGAAACTCTGCTGCACCAAACAACCAACCCATAATTATAATGGCAAATGCCAATGTCGCAGCACTTATGATTGTCGCGGCAATGAAGATAACAATAAATCCAACTGACAATGTCACTGCCACACCAATAATTGGCAACAATATAAATATCACGAAAGCTGATACCAGCGCCGCGATGATAATTGCACCCGCTATCAAAAATACCTTGGCAACAGGATTAGTTACCTCTTTGTCATTAATAACTATCCGAGTCGCCATAAGATTTTCCTCTTGAATATTTCAAGCATTCTGACTCCTTGATTTCTTTGCAATTAAAATAGAATGGTAAAGATAATTAATGTAATTCGTTTGGGAATGACAAGGCTGATATCCATTTCAAAACCTCTTTTTTATATTATTAAAATATAGCAATAAATAATAATACTCTTAAGTTAAGTATATTACATTGATTTAGATCAACAGCATAACTTTTAAAAGGCTCTGGCCCATTGAACCGTCATCGACAATAACACGAAAATAAGTCATGCTTTCATATTGTAATATTTCATCTATAGTTAAACTCTAATTAACAAAAAGGGAGAGAAACATAATGGCAGCCCAGAAAAAAACACCTCGTAAAAAAAGAAGCAATATCTCAGTTCGAAAGAGCGCAGCCACGAGAACGCGTCATCACCTGACCAGTAAATTACGTGAAGATCTCAAATCAACTAAAGAAACATTAAAAGCGGCAAAAGAAGCCGCACGTGAAGAACTCAAATTAGCCAAAGCTGCCGCCAAGGCTGAAATTTCGTTACTCAAGGAACAACTTAAAGCCGCGCAAAAGCGCGAACAGGCTTTACTCAAGCTGGGTGAGCAAAAAGCAAAAATGATGTGGAAACAAGGCGAACAGTGGGAAAAGAAACAAATTGCAAAGATTCAAAAAGCGTTTAAGCACAAGTAACTGAACAATAAGGACAGACAGGATAATTGAGGGCAGATACACGATTAAAGTGCTCTGCCCCTATAATCCTTCACTATAAGGTTATCTTACCTGCATAGTTTCAACCTGGCTAATAAGTGCTTGTTTACGTGCAGGCAATCCTTCTGCATCAAAATCGGTACCCTCAAGCTGGAATACTTCAACATCAGTAATCCCCAAAAATCCTAATAACCCCTGAAGATAACCGGTTAGAAAATTCATTGGCTCAAATTCACTACCTGTATAGACGCCACCGAGTGCTGTCGCCAGATAACATTTCTTATCTTCAATTAAACCAACCGCGCCCTGTTCGTCAAAGGAAAATGTTTTACCCGCCCTGACAATATGATCAATATAAGCCTTTAACGCTGAAGGTACTGAAAAGTTATACATTGGCACGCTTAATAAGAGAATATCTGCAGCTAACAATTCATCAATAAGCTCATCAGAGAGTTGTAGCAGCGGTTTTTGTTCATCAGTAAGTGGTTGCGTCATTTCAAACGCTTCGATCTTTTCTTGTGAAATATGCGGAATCGGATTATTAATGATGTCCCTTACCACTACCTCTGTATTTGGGTGTAATTGCATCAGTTTTTTTTCAATAAGATCAGCAATTTCTCGTGAGCGAGACCCGGCAACTCGTGCGCTAGCATCAATCCGTAAAACTTTCATAAAAACCTCCTTTTAGAATGAAATTGATATCCTCTATGATATTTTTCTAATCTTAATATCTAAAGATTATAGTTCTATGACCAGTTCTGGAAAAGGAGTTGAAACACTTAATTAGCTTAGGCTAAGACTGGA